>JAIRYV010000037.1 GCA_031267685.1 Treponema sp. | reverse complement strand
TTTTTGATGCCCTATGTGCGTCTGGATGCACCTTGATTGCTGTTGAATCCAGGGAAAGCGTCTCTATCCCGACAAGCCCTGCTGCCTGTAACGCACAGAAGACCCGTTCCAGTACCCCGCTCTTTGCCCAGCGATTCAATCGCATAGAGATAACATGCCAATGGCCAAACCTTTCAGGCAACGCTCGCCATTTACTACCGTTCTCACAGCGGTAGATCAGAGCATTCAGTAAGGTTCGATTCGGTATTGTTACTTGCTTTCTTGACGCTGTGGAACCGTCGCCCTTAGAGGAGATAGGCAAAGAACAGACGAGGCTGAGAGCGCGTTGGCTCAGGGCTACATACACAAGTGCGTTCCTGTGCTATAGTGGAATACAGGAGATTCTACTATGAATAAAGTGAAACTTGGAATTATCGGAACCGGCAATATGGGTAGCGCTCATGCAAAAAGCCTTGTAGCGGGTCTTGTGCCGCAGCTTGAGCTTGTGGCTGTCGCTGACCGACGGGAAGACCGACGCGCAAAGGTAGTCAGCATACTGCCCGGGGTTAAGGTTTTCAGCGAGGGGAGCGAGCTTATCAAAAGCAAGATGTGCGACGCGGTACTCATCGCGGTTCCGCACTATCAGCATCCGCCACTGGCGATTGAGGCGTTTAACGCGGGGCTGCATGTGATGTGTGAAAAGCCCGCTGGCGTTTACACATCACAAGTGCGGAAAATGAACGCGGTTGCGGAGAAGAGCGGGCTGGCCTTTGCGCTCATGTTTAATCAGAGAACAAGCTGCCTTTATCGCGCTATGCACGACATTGTAACAGGTGGCGACATGGGCGCTATCAAACGGGTAAGCTGGATCATCACAGACTGGTATCGCACTCAGAGTTACTATGATTCTGGGGACTGGCGGGCAACGTGGGCTGGCGAGGGCGGCGGAGCGCTGCTCAACCAATGTCCCCATCAGCTTGATCTGCTCCAATGGATTTGCGGGATGCCAAATAAGGTACGCGCCTTTTGCCACAATGGTAAATGGCACGACATTGAGGTTGAGGATGATGTTACTGCCTACCTTGAGTATCCCAATGGCGCGACTGGCACGTTTATCACCTCAACTGCTGATGCTCCGGGAACAAACCGCTTTGAGGTAACGCTTGAAATGGGGAAACTGGTGTGTGAGAACAATAAGCTGACCCAGTTTCTTCTGGCTGAAAACGAGCGTGAGTTCTGCAAGAAGGCAAAGGGCGGTTTTGATACTCCGGCCTGTACGGAACGCCTTATTGAAACCGATGGCCAAAACGAACAGCATGTTGGCGTGCTGAAAGCCTTTGGCGAACATATACTTCACGGAACACCTTTAGTTGCCAATGGCAAGGAGGGCATCTTCGGCCTGACTCTTTCCAATGCTATGCACCTTTCCTCATGGCTTGAGAAACCACTTACGCTTCCTCTTGATGAAGATCTCTTCCTCACGGAGTTGGACAAACGCCGAGCAAACTCTAAGCTAAAAATCGCCACTGGCGTTGTTTTTGATACCTCATCCAGTTACTAAGTATGTGGGAGCGCCCTATATCTTTGCGGCTCATAATGGAGTCTGTTAGGTATGGGGCGTTGCATTGTCAAATCAGTACCAATTAGGTCTGCGTCGGCTACCTTGTGTAGGAAGAACCGAGATCAAGCTCACGGCGATACTTAGCGATTGTACGTCTGGCAATATGAATCCCGCGCATGGCAAGCATACCGACAAGCTCCTGATCAGAAAAATGCCGCTGCTCACTCTCGATAATCTCTTTTAGTATTTCTTTGACCCCGATTCTGGAATAGTGGGACTTGTCCGCGCCTACAGTGCTGATAGCATTGGTAAAAAAATAGCGCAACTCAAAGATACCCCACTCGGTTTGCAGGTACTTGTCTCTTACGGCGCGTGAAATAGTGCTTTCATCAAGGCCAAGCTCATCGGCTATTTCGTTTAGTACCAGGGGCTGAAGGTACTTTGGGCCTCGCTCAAAGAACGCGGTCTGAAAATGCACAAGGGCTATGGCTATTTTGCGGAGGGTCTGCCCACGTTTATGGATAAACTCGATGAATTCACGAGCCTCTCTGATGCTCTCGCGCGCAAAATCCCTCGCTTCCTTGTCTTCGACCTGTTCTTGGGCAAGGTTCTTGAAAAATGGATCGATACCCAGCACGGGGATTTCCTCATTGTTCACTACGATGACCCATTCATCGTCACGCTTTGTTACCCGCACATCAGGAAGCACATAACGGACACTGTCGTTGGCAAACTGTCTGCCCGGGAACGGGGACAGTTCTTTAAGCTGCTCAAAAATCTCCTTCAGGTCATTTTCAGTTCGACGCAACTTCTTCGCTACCTCAGCAAACTTACCTCGTTCAAGAGGCTCAAGATATGCCAGTGCGTCAAGCATACCTGCTGGCGCATTGTGGATGAGGCCGACCTGCACGCGAAGGCTCTCCTGATAGTCGGCAACGCAGGTTCCCACTGGGTCAAAGGACTGAATCAGTTTCATAGCTTTACGGATTTGTACGGTATTCTCACCATGTTTGAAAAGCAACTTCACAGGCTCCTGATGAAAGCCATCTTTGTTAAGGTTCTGAATAAGCAGTTCCCCTATATGGCGTATTTGATCATCAATGGGCTGGAGCCGTAATTGCCAGAGTAAGTGGTCCTGAAGACTTTCGGGACGGGCAAGCACTCCTTCTATGAATTGTTGATGTTCATCAGCTGCCTCGTTCCCGCTTCGTGAGATAAACGGAGTATCAGAGACGGAAGTTGATTCAAAGTTATCATTCTCAATGGTATCTTTTTTCCGGCGAATCTCATCAAGAGAAGCTATGCTGGGGTCTTCGATCAGTTCAAGAGCGGGGTTTCGTTCAAGCTCCTCAGTAATTTTCTCCCTCAGCTCCAAAAGAGGAATACGCAATATATTAATAGATTGATAAAGCCGAGAACTAAGTTTGAACTGCTGTTTTTGAACTAACTGCACGGAAGAACCTACTCCTGCAAAATAACTGTTAAAATTATCTGATTTGAAGCATAACCTGTCAAGGAGCAGAGGGAAAACAGATAAATAAAGCCCACGAATTACACGAATGGATTAGGTAGTTTCGTATCCATTTGCGCTATTCGTGGACCTTTTTCTAGAGGCTCGTCAATCCTCTTCGATCTCGGTTTCATCAATTATGAGGTCGTCATCATCAGACAGGGCAACTTTTTCCAGCTTGCGGCGGTCAAGGATTTCCTGCATTTCGATATCAAGGTCTTTGTTGTCCTCGTCAAAGAGCTTTACCTCACTGTAGCGTTTCATACCAGTACCTGCTGGGATCGGGTGGCCGATGATGATGTTTTCTTTGAGACCACGCAGATTGTCGATAGAACCAGCAATGGCTGCATTGGTGAGAACCCGCGTGGTTTCCTGGAAGCTGGCGGCTGAAAGGAATGAGTCGATGTTAAGGCTGGCTTTGGTAATGCCCTGGAACGTGGGGCGTGCGACAGCCGGATGGCCGCCTTCGGCAATTACATGGGCGTTTTCTTCGTGGAAACGGTACTTGTCCACCATCTGACCGTAGATGAACTTGGTATCGCCTACGGCCATGATTTCCACCTTACGCATCATCTGCCTGATGATAACACCGATGTGCTTGTCATTGATGGATACGCCCTGAAGCCGGTATACCTGCTGAATCTGATCCATGAGATAGCGTTGAAGTTCTGCCTCCCCTTTGATACGCAGTATGTCATGAGGATTCATGGCTCCCATACAGAGTTGCTCCCCAGCTTCCACAGTATCGCCGTCGCGGACCAGAAGCCGCTTGGTCATAGGGATAAGGTGTTTATACTCCTTACCAAAGACGTCCTGTAGGATGACTACTCGTTTGCCCTTAACGATGTTCTTGAAATGCACGGTTCCAGAAATCTCGGCGAGTACCGCTGGAGTCTTGGGCTTGCGCGCCTCGAACAACTCACTGACGCGGGGAAGGCCGGAGGTGATGTCTGACGCCTTGGCGGATTCCATGAGGGTCTTGGCAATGATCTGGCCGGCGTTGATCTTCTCGCCCTCATCAACTTGGAGATAGGCTTTACCGGGCAGGAAGTACGAGGCAAGCTCGTTGCCGTCGTCATCGGTGATGAAGATACGTGGCTGTTTACTCTCAGACTGGAACTCGTTGATCTGCTTCTCAACGTTACCAGTCTCCTCGTCGATTTCTTCTTTAAGGGTAGCCCCAAGCAAGATGTCTTCGTACTTCACGATGCCGGAGGCTTCGGCGATGATGGGGTCAGAGAAGGGGTCAAACGTGGCGATGGTTTTGTTTGAGTCAACTACATCGCCCTTTTTAACCAAAAAGTCTGAACCGTTCCGTACTTCGATCTTCTGATCCGGCCCGATCAGGTAGAGCATCTTGTCAAGAATCAGGACATAGGCGATTTCGGTTGAACAGATTTCCTCTTGTTCACGCCTGATGATGGGTCTGCCCTTGAGGACTTGCTTACCGTTTTCAACAAACAGTTCGTCATGTTCCTGAAGCTGGTATTCTCTCATAATCTTGTTGACAATGGTCTGCCCTTTGCGGGTGAAGAGCCAGTGGCCGTTTGCCAATTCAACATGGGCGCCGGATACTTCGCGGATATACACTGGGAACTTGAGGGAGATGCGGTTTTCCTCGCTCACTTTGGTTGCTGCGCCGCCGATGTGGAAGGTACGCATGGTGAGCTGGGTTCCGGGCTGGCCGATGGACTGCGCCGCAATGGTTCCGACAGCTTCGCCAATGTCCACCGAGCGGTTTGTGGCGAGGTTACGGCCATAACAGCGCCTACAGACGCCATGCTTTGCCTCACAGGTAAGCACAGTTCGTATCCGCACACTCTCAACACCAGCGTCTTCGATAATCTTCGCGATCTCTTCGGTGATTTCTTCATTTACGTCGATGATGATTTCACCAGTAATGGGATGTCGCACCCGTTCAAGGGTATAGCGGCCTACAATGCGGTCTGAGAGCGCTTCGACAATCTCCTCGCCGTCCTTGATCGCGGCATAGGAAACGCCGTTGATGGTTCCGCAGTCGTCTTCGTTAATAACCACGTCTTGGGCAATGTCTACGAGGCGCCGCGTCAAGTAACCAGCCTCGGCGGTTTTGAGTGCGGTGTCGGCAAGACCCTTGCGTGCGCCGTTGGTGGAGATGAAGAACTCGATAACGGAAAGTCCTTCCTTGAAGTTAGAGCGGATTGGCAACTCGATGATGTCGCCGGAAGGCTTGGCCATGAGGCCACGCATACCAGCGAGCTGGCGAATCTGGTTACGGCTTCCGCGTGCGCCGGAGTTGGCCATCATGTACACTGAGTTAAAGCCATCACGGTCAGCCTCCAGGGTCTTCATCATGATGTTGGTGAGATCTTCGTTGGTCTTTGACCAGACTTCAACCACGCGGTTGTAACGCTCTTCCTGAGTGATATGTCCTTGACGCCACTGCTTCTGGATAGACTCAACCTCGTGGTTGGCCTTCTCGATCATCTCGGATTTTTCTTTAGGAACCACGATGTCGTCAACACCGATAGTGGCGCCGAACACGGTTGCGTACTTGTAACCAGTGTTCTTGATGGCGTCGAGCATACGCACGGTTGTCCACGAACCTTTCTCGGCAAAGATGTTCTCGATAAGGACGCGAAGCTCCTTGTCTTTCAGCTCATAGTTAAGGAACGGGATCTCTTTGGGCAGTTCTTCGTTAAACACGAGCCGTCCGGCGGTGGTTTCTATCAGCCCCTTTTCATCGGGGAACATCTCCACTGGCGTTACGCCCTTGTCAACGGTTGTCCAGATCGGCCTTTTGGGGACTTTCACCTTTATCAATGCTTCCCAGTCAAGCGCCTTTGCGTCAACTGCCATCAGCACTTCCTCAACTGAGGAATAGACAGGAGGAATGTCCTTTGTTTCCACCTTTTTCAGTCCCGGCCGTTTTGCGTCACGCTTGATCCGCGTGAGGAAGTTGATACCCAGAATCATGTCCTGGGAGGGGAATACGATGGTTTTGCCATTGGCGGGGTTCAAGAGGTTACGCGCCGACAGCATAAGGTTCCAGCACTCCATCTGGGCGGCCTGAGTCAATGGCACATGCACTGCCATTTGGTCCCCATCAAAGTCTGCATTAAAGGCGTGGCAGACTAGCGGGTTCAGTCGAATCGCCTTGCCTTCAACAAGGACTGGCTCGAAAGCCTGTATGCCAAGCCGGTGCAGAGTTGGAGCGCGGTTCAGCAGCACCGGATGTTCCCTCACTACTTCATCAAGAATGGCGAATACCTCTGGCGTTTCCTGCTCAACAAGCGTCTTTGCCTTCTTTATGTTATAGACCACGTCCTTATCAACGAGCCTTTTCATAATAAACGGTTTGTACAGTTCCAACGCCATCTTAGTAGGAAGCCCACACTGCCACATCTTGAGGTCGGGACCGACCGTAATGACCGAGCGGCCTGAATAGTCCACGCGCTTGCCGAGCAGGTTCTGGCGGAAACGTCCCTGCTTGCCTTTGAGCATATCGGAGATGGATTTAAGAGGCCGGTTGGAAGCACCTTTCACTGCCCGCTTTTTCTTAGAGTTATCAAACAGCGCATCTACTGCTTCCTGCAACATACGTTTTTCGTTACGGATGATAATGTCCGGCGCGTTCAGGACCATAAGCCGTTTCAGACGGTTGTTACGATTGATCACGCGGCGGTAGAGGTCGTTCAGGTCGCTGGTGGCGAAACGTCCGCCGTCAAGCTGAACCATGGGTCGGAGTTCTGGCGGGATAACCGGAATCACGTCAAGGATCATCCATTCGGGTTTGTTTACGGAGTTACGAAAGTTTTCGACGATCTCGATACGCTTCAAGAGCCGTTTATCGCTTTTCGCCCCCTTTTCCCGCATCTTGGCGCGCAGTTCAGTAGCCATCTGGTCAAGGTTAAGGTTTTCAAGCAAGGTGCGAATCGCTTCCGCACCCATGCCAGCGGTGAAGCTGTTGCCGTAGCGCTCCTGCACCTCGTAATACTCTTCTTCGGTCAGCAACTGCATTCGCTTCAGGTCAGTGTCACCAGCTTCAATAACTACATACTTTTCGTAGTAAAGAATTGAACGGAGCGCGGACAGGGTGAGGTCGAGTAGAAGTCCCATACGGCCGGGTACCGAGCGATAATACCAGATGTGCGAAACCGGAGCGGCCAGCTCAATGTGTCCCATGCGCTCACGGCGTACCTTGAAGTGCGTTACTTCAACGCCGCAACGGTCACAAATCACGCCTTTATAACGAACAGACTTAAACTTGCCGCAATAACACTCCCATTCTTTGGTAGTGCCGAAGATACGCTCGCAGAAGAGGCCGTCCTTTTCAGGACGCAATGTCCGGTAGTTTATGGTTTCCGGTTTTTTTACCTCACCATACGACCAAGCGCGGATCATATCCGGCGAGGCGAGGCGAATCATAATCGAATTAAAATCTTGTATATCACGCATTTTATTTACTCCTCAACATTTGGAATTGTCCACGAATTACACGAATAAAAACAATAGCTGTCAAAACTGGTAGATTCGTGTATTCGTGGACATGACAAAGATTTAGAAATTAGAACCGGCCTTGGCGATAAGCTCCTCGTCCCGCTCGGTAAGTGCGATCTGCTTACCCTTCCCATCGTAAATCGTGAGGTCAAGCGCGAGACCACGCAGTTCCTGTACCAGTACGTTGAAGGATTCTGGGATACCAGCGGTGGTGGAGGGCTCACCCTTCACGATGGCCTCATATATCTTAGAACGTCCGGTCATATCATCGCTTTTGATGGTCAGCAGTTCCTGCAAGGTATTGGCCGCGCCATAGGCTTCCAATGCCCAGACTTCCATTTCGCCAAGCCGCTGGCCCCCAAACTGAGCCTTACCGCCCAGTGGCTGCTGGGTTACGAGGGAGTACGGACCCGTGGAGCGGGCGTGCATCTTGTCGTCAACTAGGTGATGCAACTTGAGGAAGTAAATTACACCACAGAAGATCGGGTTTACGAACTTCTCGCCGGTACGTCCATCACGTAGTATGGTCTTGCTCGTTATCGGCAGGCCAGCTTCCTTGAGTTTCTCCTCGATTTGCTCGGTCGAGGGGGATTGGAACACCGGCGTGGAGAACCACTGATCCAGCGTGGAGGCAGCCCAACCCAGCTCGGTTTCGAGGAGCTGGCCGATGTTCATGCGTGAGGGAACGCCAAGCGGTGTCAGGCACAGGTCCAGAGGCGTGCCATCTTCCATATAAGGCATATCCTCTTCTGCCAGAATCCGCGCCACAACACCCTTGTTCCCGTGACGGCCCGCCATTTTGTCGCCCTCGCACAGTTTGCGCTTGGTGGCGATGAGTACCTTCACCCGTTCATCAACACCCGGATTCAGATCATCGCCTAGACTCCGTTTGAGCCGCTGTATATCAATGATCGTGCCGTCAATGCCGTGAGGCACACGCAGAGATGAATCCCGCACTTCCTTAGCCTTTTCGCCGAATATCGAATTCAGCAGTTTGAATTCCGGTGTGGTCTCGGTTTCGCTCTTGGGCGTAACCTTGCCCACAAGAATATCACCGGCACGAACCTTCGCGCCAACCCTGATGATGCCTTCATTATCAAGGTTATCAAGACTCTTTTCAGGCGTGTTGGGAATGTCACGGGTTATTTTTTCTGGCCCCAGCTTGGTTTCCCGCACTTCCATGATGAATTCCTTAATGTGAATTGAGGTAAACATATCCTCCTTCACCACCCGCCGGGAAATGAGGATCGAGTCCTCATAGTTATATCCGTTCCACGGTATGAAACCCACGAGAACATTCCGTCCCAGGGCAAGTTCGCCATGACACGTGGCTGGCCCATCGGCTATCACCTGACCCGCGACAACCCGCTCACCTACCTGCACTATGGGGCGCTGGTTATAGCAGGTATCCTGATTGGTTCGCTGGTACTTCACGAGACGGTATACATCAAGCCCATCTTCGTTGGTCTCAACGATTCTGCGAGCATCGCCTTCATCGCTTTGAATCATCACTTCAAAAGCGGTAACGCGGACAACCGTACCATCGCGCCGCGCCTTTGCCAGTACCCCTGAATCGTAGGCGCACTTGCCTTCCATACCGGTTCCTACACGGGGCGCTTCCGGGAATACAAGCGGAACTGCCTGCCGCTGCATATTGGAACCCATGAGCGCACGGTTGGCATCGTCGTGTTCAAGGAAGGGAATAAGCGAGGCAGATACTGAGATGATCTGCTTGGGGGACACGTCCATGTACTGAATGTCCCGTGGACTGCGGGTGGTATAATCACCCTCACGCCTACAGGAAACCTGGCCATCAAGTCCATCGGTAAACGAGCCATCCACGTTCAGCTTTGCGGAGGCTTGGGCGATGTAGTAACGATCCTCGTCCATGGCTGAAAGGTACTCAATCTCCTGGGAGGCAACGCCGTCAAGCACTTTACGGTAAGGCGTTTCCAAAAAGCCATACTCGTTTACTCGCGTATAGTTGGCGAGCGACACGATCAGCCCAATGTTTGGCCCTTCCGGTGTTTCAATGGGGCACATACGTCCGTAGTGGGTGTAATGCACGTCGCGCACCTCAAAGCCAGCACGGTCGCGAGACAGACCGCCAGGGCCGAGCGCGTTAAGTCGACGTTTATGGGTAAGTTCTGCCAGCGGATTAACCTGATCCATGAACTGGGAAAGCTGGCTTGAGCCAAAGAATTCTTTTATGGCCGCCACTACCGGTTTAATCGAGATGAGGTCCTGCGGCTTAATGGTATCAGTTTCTTTGAGGCTCATACGCTCTTTGGCGATCCGTTCCATGCGGCTGAACGCAGTTTTCATGGTGTTGGCCATGAGTTCGCCGACTGAACGCACTCGCCGGTTGCCCAGATGGTCGATATCGTCGATGTTGCGATCCCCGATAAATACCTTTATCAAGAACTTCATGGTTTCGATGATGTCCTGTTTAGTGAGCGTGAAGTCCTCAAGGGGCGGGGTAAAGTTAAACTTTTTGTTAAGCTTATAGCGCCCAACCTTGCCGAGATCGTAGCGCCGCGACGAGAAGAACATACTTAACAAGTCTTTCTCGGCAGCCTCCACGGTGATGGATTCGCCGGGCAGCAACACCGAATACACGGCGGAAATCGCGTCTTCACGTGAAGGCTCATCCCCGTGGCTCGGATCGTCGTTCACAAACTTGATCTCTTCCCGTTCAAAGCAGTTTAAGAGCATCTCGGAGTCAAGTGAATCTGGGGACTTAAAGTCGATAACCTCGACCTGCATAACTCCGTTCTGCAAAAGCTCGTCAACGTTATGCGGATGCAGTTTCTCGCCCGCACGGTAGAGCTTCTTCTGTCCGCCGCCCTCAGCCTCAGTAATCCATACGGCTTTTGAAAGCACACGGCCTGAAAACTTTTCCCGTGTTTCCCGATCATCAATAACCTCAAGGTTTTCTGTCATATAGAACGAGTGAATGATATCCCCGCGACTCTCGTAGCCTAAAGCACGAAGAAAGATCGTGCCGAGAATCCGTTTTTTCCGGTCAATCTTGGCATAAATGAGTTCCTTCTTCTGGTCGATCTCAAATTCCAGCCATGAACCGCGATACGGGATGATGCGTGAGGAAAACACGCCCTTTTCATGGCTGAAAATGACGCCCGGGGACCGGTGAATCTGGGAAACCACGACACGCTCCGCGCCGTTGATGATAAACGTTCCCCGCTCGCTCATAATGGGGATATCTCCCATGTAGATATCCTTCTGTCTAATTTCACCAGTCTGCTGGAAGATGAGATTCACCCGTGCCTTGAGTGAAACCGCGTAGGTGATGCCCTTTTGCTTACAGTCTAGCTCGGAGAACTTGATGTTATCCTCCTCAAACGTATAGTACTCATACTCCAGAACCATATCCCCGTTAGGGCTTTCGATGGGAAAGGTCATTCTGAACGCTTCCTCAAGGCCCTGCACTTCGAGGGGTTCATGGTTCCGAAGCCGTTCCCGTTGAAGGAAGCGTTCATAAGAACAAAGCTGAATATCAATGAGATTCGGCAAATCCATCACATCACGAATATCCTTCCCGATATACACCCGTTTTGAAATCGCATTTTCCGCTACCATTCGTCCTCCTTATAAACATATAAAAAAGCCCCGGTGCAAGACCGAAGCTCTGGTCATTGGAGCCTTATGGCTCCAATGATATAATCTGAGAAACTACGCTGTTGGCTTGATGGCCTTACTGGATTTCAACCGTACCGCCGGCGGCAGTGACTGAGTCTTTAATCTTCGTAGCATCAGCCTTGGAGATATTTTCCTTGATCGGCTTGGGCGCTCCTTCGACCAGCTCCTTAGCTTCTTTGAGACCAAGACCAGTAACAGCCCTAACCTCTTTGATGACCGCGATTTTCTTAGAATCATCAAACGCTTTGAGAATAACATTGAACTCAGTCTTCTCCTCGACTGTCTCAGCAGGTGCGCCTGCGGCAGGGCCAGCCGCCACAGCTACCGGAACCGCGGCGGAAACACCAAAAGCTTCCTCCAGCGCCTTGACTAGCTCGGAAATCTCCAGAGCAGTCTTAGTTTTCAGCGCCTCAATAATCTCTTCATTACTCAATGCCATATTATCTTCTCCTTGTATTGATTAAGCGTCCCTACAGACGCTTTCTTAAAACCGACAGGAATGGCGCGACTGCTTGCCGCTGAAGCCTGACGGCCTTGTTTCACGAGTTACGCCTCTGGCACAGCTTCAGCGCCGTTGCCTTTGGCTTTCTTGTCTCCAATAGCCTTGATGGTTCTCACCAGACGGGCATTGATATCATTGAGTGCGACAACCAGGTTTCTCGCTGGCCCGTTCATCACTGACAGCAACATGGAAATCAATTCCAGCCTACCAGGTAGCTTGGAAAAAACCTCGGTCTGGGCCGCATCGTATATCGAATCGCCGATAAGCGCGCCCTTCACTTTGAGCGCCGGTGCTTCTTTGGCAAAGGTAAACAGGGTTTTGGCAACCTCATTGGCGTCTTTTGACGTGATGGCCACGGCGGTCGGACCAGTGAAGTACGGCGCTACATCCAGCGTGGATAGTTGCTCAAACGCAATCCTCGCAAAGTTATTCTTCACCACCTTGAAACGCGCATCCTTGCCCCGAATCTGCTTTCGCAGAGTAGTGATCTGCTCAACCGTAAGTCCCCGATAATCGGTAAAGATAAAATCTTTGGAAACGCCAAATTCTTCTTTCAGCGCGTTAATAGACGCAGTTTTCGCATTCTGTATCTTCTTTGCTATAATCGCCACGATTTACTCCTCCTCCTTGATCGAAACCCATACACCAGGTCCCATAGTGGAAGCTACTGAAATGGTCTGAATGAATTCGCCCTTTGCGTCAACAGGCCGTTTGCGCTTAATCTCGGCAACAGCGGTTTTGACATTTTCCGCGACCTTTTCGCTATCCATCGAAATCTTCCCCACCGCGAGGTGTACCACACCGGTTTTGTCAGCGCGGAATTCCGTGCGGCCTTTCTTGAGTTCAGCCAGGGCGGTTTTGAGATCAAAGGTAACGGTTCCGGTCTTGGGGTTAGGCATAAGCCCTCGCCGTCCCAGTATCATACCGAGCTTGCCGACATCCTTCATCATATCCGGCGTTGCCACTGCAATGTCGAAATCAAGCCAGCCACCCTTTATCTTGTCGATCAGATCGTCAGCGCCTATAAAGGTCGCACCAGCATCCTGTGCATCCTTTTCCTTCTCAGGCTTACAGAAGACCAGCACCCGTTTTTCACCCTTAAATTGGTGTGGTAGAACCACAGTATCACGCACCGAATGGCTCTTCTTCAAGTTCAGTTTCACCGCCAACTCTACTGTTTCGTCAAACTTGGCTGTGGCAAGCGTTTTAAGCAATGTTGTCGCCTCTTTTAAGCCATACACAGCAGAGCTGTCGTATTTTTTCAGGCTTTCACAATACTTCTTTCCATGCCTCATCGTTCCACCTCAACACCCATAGAACGAGCTGTTCCTGCGATGATCTTCATGGCTCCTTCAACATCATTCGCGGAAAGGTCAACCAGTTTCAGTTTAGCGATCTCCTCAAGTTTAGACTTGGAGAGCTTTCCCACCTTAGTCTTGTGCGACTCACTCGACCCTTTCTCAAGCCCAATCGCCTTCTTGATAAGCACTGCGGCAGGTGGGGTTTTAAGAATAAAGGTGAATGACTTGTCTGTGTACACGGTGATAACCACTGGTATCACAAGCCCTACTTCCATACTCTTAGTTCGGTCATTAAACTGCTGAACAAACTGCGGCGCACTCACTCCATGCGGCCCTAACGCGGGTCCTACAGGTGGGGCAGGGGTCGCCTTGCCTGCCGGACATTGCAACTTGACTATGGTCGCAATTTTTTTCTTAGCCATATATACTCCTTTTGTGGTATACCCGGGGTTACCGGGATAACGTTTCCGAAACTGGAAACTCCCATCAGGGACTTGTTATACTTTTTTATAACTTTTCAACTTGTAAGATATCAACTTCAACCGGCGTGTTACGGCCAAAGATACCAACCATCACCTTGAGCCTGTTCCGCTCCTGATTTACTTCCTCAATAACGCCGGAGAATGACTCAAACGGCCCCTCGATAATTTTAACCTGCTCTCCCTGGCTGAACGTGTGCCGCGCCCGCACCGGACGCTCACCCTTAATCTCGCCAGACTTTTGGAAAATAGACCGCGCCTCATGAGCAGATATAGGACGAGGCTTCTTATCAGCCGTGGCACCCAGAAAACCAGTAACGCCCTCGATCCGCTTAATTTTTGAGATAGTTACCTTCCAAGTAAGCTCGGGCAGGTCCATGGATACTAGAATATATCCGGGGAGGAACTTTTTTGTCATGGTACGTTTCTTGCCATCCTTAACTTCAACCACATCCTCGGATGGAACCTTAACATCCCGTACCACCTCACGGTCAAGCTCCTTATTTTCAAGCATCATGCGTATTATTTTCTCGATCTTGCTCTCATATCCTGAGTAGGTGTGAAGAATATACCAATCAGCGGACATACTATACCTTAAAAGATCGCCTGCACACCCAAGAGCAGGAGTACATCTACCAGCCCCAAAGTAGCGGCAATTATAATGGTAGAAACAATCACAACTTTTACCGAACTGATAACATCCTCTCGGCTTGGCCATACTACCTTGCGTAACTCCGCATAAGACTCTCTTACAAATTGAACTATTTTGTTCATCAACTTCCCTCTAAACGTTTTTAACAACCCTGATTACAGGCCAGGTAGGACTCGAACCCACAACATTCGATTTTGGAGACCGACGCTCTACCATTAGAGCTACTGGCCTAAGTTTTTTAAATACAAAAAGCATTGTATAACAACTCTCACCTATTAAATCAGATTGCACATTGTTACTTTACTTTTGTCTCTTTATGAACCGTGTGCTTCCGGTCAAATGGACAATATTTCTTGAACTCAAGTTTTTCCTGCGTGTTCCGCCGGTTCTTTGCCGTGGTATAATTCTTCCGTTTACACTCAGTGCACTGGAGCGCAACCAGTTCCACCACCGTCTTCTTTGATGCCATATTTCCTCCTCAATAACGACGTTTTCACTATCTTAATAAAGCCCTCGAACGGAATCGAACCGTTGACCTTATCCTTACCATGGATATGCTCTACCGACTGAGCTACAAGGGCATTTACTCATCTACAGTTTCAAACAAAATAGCAAATCCGCGCATTTATGTCAAGTACTTTACACCAGTTTTATCGCATATTTGTGAGCGCCTCCGCGATTCCGTGACAATAGTCTCCAAGGTTTTCAATGCGCCGCACAAGGTCGATAAACAGAAGCTCGGTCTTGACATTTTCACCAGCCTCAATGCGTTTGCGCCCCAGCTTGCGAAGGCGATCCCTGGACCTGTCAATCTTCTGCTCCAGTTGTTCAGCCTGCGTTGCCCCTTCCGCGGTCATGGGGCTACCCAAATGTGCCTGCACCAGGCGCAGAGCCTCTTCCACAAGACCCATGTACGGGGCAAGCGCCTCCATCTCCTTGCGCTTGAAGATGAGGTCTTTCTTCGCGCTCCGCTCAAGTAAAAGACTCATGCTGTAGCAATCGTCGGTCATGTCCTCAAGGTCCGCAATAATCCTCAAAAGATAGGAGATTCTCGACTCGGAACGCCGGTTCAACTGCTGACGGGTACACTCAATGAGAAAGCGGGTAAGCTCTTCCCGCATCTCATCCGCATAGGCTTCTTTGAAACGCATTTCTTCAACTAGTGTATCTATCGCGGCAACCCGTTCCGACATGTCTGGCAGGCGGTGAAGCGCGGCACTCACCTTCGCGTACATAGAAGACGCGAGAATAGCGAGATCACGAATCTCCTTCTCTGCTCGCACAATGTTCAATTCTGGCGTGTCTTGAATGGAACCAGACTTGTACTCAAGCTTGTAGGTCGTAGGCGCTAACGTCATATCCTTGTCCTTTATAAGGAAGGAAACGAGCATGGCAAAGGGTTTGACAAAGGGGAAGAAGAAAAGGGTATTAAGCACGTTAAATGCCGTGTGAAACATGGCAAGCCGCGCGGTGATTGAAGCGTCACCACCCGGGGTGATCAGGTTTACCAGAGCGATGAGCGGACGAAGTAGAATAAGCGCCCAAATCACGCCGATCACGTTAAACAGCACATGAACCAGCGCAGCCCGTCGCGCCGTGGTTTTGGTGCCAATCGCCGCCAGCGCCGCGTCAATGGTTGTCCCAATGTTCGCGCCCAGAATCATGGTAATGGCAATCTCAAACGTGATAAGCCCCTGATTCGCCATAATGAGTATCAGGGCAGTTGAGGCGCTTGATGAGTGTACGATCAGGGTCATTACCAGGCCAATGCCAGTTCCAAGCAGAACTGAAACATACCCGCCGTCGGAAAAAGCGCTGATGAATCCAAAGTTCTCCACGCTAATCTCCGGCATAGAGGTAGCAAGGAAGTTAAGCCCCAAAAAGAGCAGGCCAAAACCCAGTATCACCTCGCCCATGCCTCGGTATTTCCACTTAATTGCCTGTAGAACAAAGCCGATTCCCACCGCTGGCAAGGCAAGCGTAGATAGGCTTAACGAGAAACCGACCAGCGACACAACCCATGCCGTTATGGTGGTGCCGATGTTCGCGCCCATGATGACGCCAATAGCCTGAGTAAGTGTGAGCAGCCCAGCGTTTACAAAGGACACAACCATTACTGTTGTCGCTGAGGACGATTGGATTATGGCAGTAACCACAAAGCCAGTAAGCACAGCGCTGAGTCGGTTGCCAGTCATAAAGTTCAACGCTCGCTGGAGCCGGTCTCCGGCGGTCTGCTGAATCCCATCGCTCATTACCTTCATTCCATACAAGAAGAGGCCAAGACTTCCACCAATCTGGAACACTAGTCCAATATAGTTCATGTGTTTCTCCATTGTCTCATTTGGAATTGACAAAACTGAAACACAATGCTGCCGTACAGTTCAGGCTTCAGCGTGGCATAATAAGTGCTGCTCAACTCATATACATGATTCGTGATTCTCATAGATAGCCCTCCAAAGCTATCTAACTATAGCATGATTAAGGAGGCGCGATGCAAGTGTGTCTCGGCGATGGGCGCCAGATATAGTGTCAGACACTATATCGATCACTCGCCTTATGTCGTCTTGTATCACTTGGTGTTGAATTGGTATATTCATGTTATGCATGTTACTGCAACGCAAAAAATACTTGCGCGATTCATTTTTAGCTTCGGACTGTTTTTAATGTTAGTAGGAATCGCTTTTCTTTTAGGAACGCTTACTGGTATCTCACAGACTTCAGTACTGGTATCCTTCTTCTTTGTATTGGTCGGGGCATTTTGTGCTACACTGGCAGCCAAGCTTAACCGGAACAAGTTCAAGCGTTCCGTGTATCTTTTCTTCTCAACATTTTTTATCCTGGTCGGGCTTTTCTTATTCTTGTCCGCGCTGACTATCTTCCCTGTCCCTTTTTTTCAGGCATGGCCCCTCCTTTCGTTATTCTCTGGCCTGGCCCTGATCCCCGCAGGCTGGAACCGCTTTAGAGCGCTTCGCTTCAGGTATATCGTTCCGTCTGTTACTTTTATCATGCTCGGCTGTATACTCCTCGTGTTTTCGTTTGATATGGTCCCTTTCTCGTTTACTCAGTTCGTTCTACAGTGGTGGCCACTTCTGGTAATGCTTGCAGGACTTATTCTGGTCTTGCTTTCAATAGGAACAAAGAACACCAATGCCGATACTACAAAAGATGAGACTTCAAAATTATGAAGGCGCTGAGTCGCGCTCTATGCGAGCGCGAGGATTGAAACAGAATAAACATTCCTGTTTCTGGCTGTGTTTTTTTATCAGCCTTATGACACTGGCCTGCGCTTCATGGCGGATACAGGAAACGCCTCTGCCCACTCAAGCGCCGCTGGTGAATGGCGGGCAGATGGTAGCGCTACGTGGAGGCGGCATTGCCGATGATATCCGCACACTGATCGAGTGTGGGACACCAGACTCGCTGAATGAGGCGCTGGACTTGATCCGAAACAGAGAACTCGGCGGAAGCGAATTTGGCAGAAATATGAACTATGTAACCATTACTCTGTTCAAGATGCTCTATCCCGATGTTACAATAATGCTTCCTGTAGCTGATCCATCGCCGAGTCATGCCTATACCAAAATAATCAGAAACGTCGCCCAGGGCGTCTATGTCTCACCACCAGCTGATTCTCAAGATTTTCTTGAGTACATTCTGCCTTTCCTGGTTTTCTTCGCACCAAATGGAGCAAAACCTTACGCCACAGCACTGCCAGACATCAGACGGGCAGCGGAACTCAACCCGGATTCCGTGCTGCCACTGTACTTTCTGGGGCTTATCTATGAGCATACCGGTAGTCTGAAAGAAGCGCGATCTTCGTTTGAACGCGCCGTGAATCGCTCGATAGCCTGCTACCCAGCCGCAGTTGGACTTGCGCGGGTTATAGACGCAAGTGGCCAGAAACAAGTAGCCACCAGTATATTGCAGGAAATGGCCAACAGCTACCCAGACAACATGGCGATTAAACGCCAGCTTGCCCTTAACTATTACAACAACCAGGATTGGTCCCACGCTGAATCGGCCATCGCGGAGATACTTCAGAAGGACAGCAAAGACCCTGATTTTACTCTTATGCGCGCTCGTGTGCTTGTGGAAGAGGGACAGCTTGTTCAGGCACAAGCCGCACTTGACCAGTACGCTCCCATAAACCCGAATAACCGCCTCTATCTGTTCCTGCGTGCAAGAATACAGGCCGAAGGATACCACAATTCGGACGCGGCGCTCACCTACCTTCGTGCCATCCTCAAGTCTCCTATGGTTAATGATGAAATATCGATCTACACAGCCCGCCTGCTTCTGACATCACGACGAGAAGATGACCAGAACGAAGGTCGTTCTCTGCTGAGAAGCCTGCTTAACGAAAAAGACCCCGCGTTTTCAGTTATCGCTTTGGCGTTTCAGGACGCGCTGAACCGAAAAGACTGGGATGAAGCGGCTGTGTATCTTGACCGTGTGCTTGAAGAGTCCCGCTCCACTTATCTTCTGGACGCCTACAAAATCGAGGAAGGACGGGGATATAAGCAAGCAGCGCTGGCTTATGCCCAGGAGTTTCATCAACAGAAACCAGCTAATGAGGAAGGAACCCTCGCGCTGGCCACCGCCCTTGTCGAGGCTGACGTCCGCGACGAGGCTAGCCGTCTTATCAAAAGCCGCCTGGCAGACCTGAACAGCGGAAGCGTGAAGTCTCAATACTACTATCTGCAAAGCCGCCTGCGGAATAACGATACAGAAGCGCTGGAAGACCTGCGTTCCAGTAACTTTGAAGACCCCCGCAACCTCGTAACTCTGGTAGGCCTGTTCGAGGTATACCGGCGACAAGGTGATGAACGTCGCGCGGTCTTCTACCTGAAACAGGCGCTTGCACTGGCACCAGACGCACCAGAACTGCAAGCTTACAAAGAGCAGTACGCCTCAGAGCTTTCTTACGATCCAACCGGATAGAATCCCACCGTAGAAATAAAAGGCAACATCAAAGCGTATACCACTATTCGCGTCGCTCACTTCGTAGTGCTTCGTAACCCCGAACTCCTTGCAAAGACAGTACTCACCAAGCCGGAGTTCCTTGCCGTTGGTGTATTCTCGCATCTTTGCACGAATCAGCCGCATGACCCCTTCTTTCGCAAACGGATCGACCACAACGCTCTTGTTAAGTGGCGTTTGATAGCCTGACGCAGCGTGGCGGGCGCGGGCAGTATCCGCATAAGCCCGGAACGCTGCGCGAACTTCAGGGGAACGAATCGAGTCTATCGTAAAAATGGAAATACCTTCAGCTCCGTTGTTCAATGCTGCATCCATGAACTCGGTTATGGCCAGAGTATCCTTAATCATAAGACCGCAGTAGAGCGTGGTTTCCAGCTTCTTGTCCCGCAGGTTTTCGATGGTACAGTCAGCAATGAAGCTGGCATCTTCAGTATAAAAATCGTGGTAGACCATGGGGAACACGATGTCAAGATTCCACTTCCCCCAATCCTGCCTCACCATGGACCGGGACATCTTCGGTGTAGGAAACGGCGATGCAGCCATTACCTTACCATACGAATGAACCAGGTCCGCGATTTCATTGGCAACTTCAGTGATCTGCTCACAACGGAAGTTCAGCCAGGTTTCATCACATGACGGGTCTTCCTGCTCCCGGGGATCATAGCCGTGGCGTTCCTTGAACGCAGCAATCATCGTGGGATGATACCCATAGTCCCACTGCGGGTATTCCCGATCTTGTACCACATCATACTTTGGCCACAACGTTGTCGGCAGGATTACATCCACGAAACGGTGATAGTCAATGGAAATCCCGTTAAGGCCATCAACTTCGCAGAACGCCCGCACCCGTTGCTTGATGAACGCCCGCACCTCTGGCAGAGCCGGACACAAAAACTTGTAGTAATCAACATACGCCTTCGTTTCCGTAATACGCTGCCCAAGCCGGTTCACGCTGAACCAGTCCGGGTGTTCCACCACCAGCTTGTCCACCCCCTGAGACTTCTCGACATTCATCGTAACCACCCAAGCATACACCTCAATGCCGTAGTTACGGGCAATAGCCACCGCCTTTCGATAGTCTTCCGGCATAGCCGCGTTTAACTGCACGCCATCAATACCGGTTTCCTGCATACATGCACACGCGGCGTCAAAATCCGCGGACGGGTCATAGCCCATCCATGTCCAGAACATGGGATACTGTTTTGTACTCATGCTTTCTCCTTACCACTAAGTATAGCACGGTCTCGCGCCGCGCTTCTAAATTTCTGGGTGGTGTTCGTGTGGTTCATGGTTATCCTCTTACTATACTCTACACCGGCAGTGGCTTCACTTCTACGCCCAGGGACGCTGCGGCTTGCTCCGCAAGGACGGGGCCAGCTAAGACTACTGCCGACGCGCCAGACGCTGCGGCAGCTAGACGTACCGCAGCAGCGTTTATCGCAGGCACGGTCGTCGCTATGAGGTCGCGAAGACGCCGGACGCGGCGCTGCTCGTCAATGCCATAGAGAAAGCGCAAAAAGTCCGCGCTGCCCTTTTCCGCACTGGTGTGAGGACAAGTCTCCCGGCCATAGGTTGCAATGATCGCCTTTTCCAAAAAGTCTTCATCACTTTCAGCCTTTGCCATTTCCTGAAGTATCGCAGGAAAGGCTTCCAGAGAACGAAGCGGATTCGGATCCCGGTAGGTTGATAGAGAGAAGAGCCTTTCAAGCGGATCAGGGAAAGCGTTTGCGCCATAAGCACCGCCTTTCATGCGAATCTGCTCCCAAAGCGCGCCAGTGGAAAGCTCATGGGCAAGCAGCAACTCTGCAGTCTGTTCCGGTGTGGCGAAGGGCGCGGCAGGAAGACTCTGAGCAGCAAAGCCCACCTGCAGCGAGGGAGAAACGTAGACCTCAGACTCTGTCGGGGCACTCGGCGTAAACGCTGAGGCAGTCAGCGGGTTGCGAGCGCGGGGCGGGCTAAATGCACCAAAGTGTTCGCTAATTCCCTGTATGGCAGCAGGAAGGGTTTCGCTTGAGCAGGTAAGGTTGATAAACAGACCAGAGCGGGAAAGAATCTTGTCCCTGATACGCACAAAGGTGCGACTCAGTTCCGCATCATCCAGTCCTGCAACTTGGTGAATGAACTCGATCTGGCTGAATCCTGACCACAACTCAATCAGAGCGCGTGAGCGGGAAAATCCCCGACTCGCACGGTTTGCCGCATAGCTATGGCCGTGAGGCGCAAGGCTTGAGTCAATGTCATTCTTGATTTCAAGGACAATATCATGGATACGGTCAAGGTCGGAAAAGTCAGCCTCACGGACAATCCGCGAAAGTAAGCTCAGACTCGGCATCAGCTTCTCGTCCAGAGTCTTCAGTCTGATAGTGAACCAGTCTCTGCCCACTATATCCAGAATGCCGGAAGGCAGGGCAACAGTATGCGCGGCGCCCGGAGCTGACGAACCGGTCTGCAATGAGCCGTACAGAGCGCCAACAGTGCAGGCAAGGAGACTCGAAACCTCCCCATAATCCAGATTAGGCAGCCCTAGACCAAGAGATATATCAGCAAAAAGTCTGAGATACGGATAGTCCTCTGGCTCAAGGATGTCTATGGGAAAAGCAAGGTCAACGTAGGTAACACCATTGGTGAACAACTCATGGCTGAGGAGCGGGACGCTTCCTGCACTGAGGATGGCGCGGGGAATCCGCTCAAGGTCTGGGGAAAGGTCTTTACGCGAAAGGTGCGGAATACTTGCAAGAACCGCAGGCGCGTCAGCTTCCCCCTGAATACGTGCAAGGTCCCGCGCCTTTCGCTCAATGTCGTGCTTTTCAGTTTCACTTAGACGCGACAAGGTTTGATTCAGGCGTTCTGCCAACGCTGCATCTTTCTTCTCAAGAAAATCAGCTTCAGGTTCCACTACCACAAGAGCGCGGTGAGGATTATTTAATAGAAGGTTTTCAATAAGAGATTCAAAATACCGGCTATCAGCAGCAATACGCTTCTTCAGTTCAGTAAAGGGCGACACAAAACAGAGGCTATCCCAGGGCTTCCCGCCATGTAACCATGCACGGAGCGAGCGCCGTAACCACACAAGAGACCAAGGCCCGCCTGAACGCCGTATCTCGCGGCTAGAAAACTCAAGCGACATGAGCGCTGCCTCAATCTCCTCTTTGGGAATACCTTCATCACACAGACGACGCAGTTCGCCCAGAATTAGCACCTCGACATCCTTAGGGTCTGTACTAGTTTGCACGCCGCGCAGCCCTATGCTTAAAACCAGTTCCCGCAACTCTCCGTTCAGTCCAGTTACTGGCGAGAGATCTTCGCCAAGATCAGATTCAACCAGAACACGGGTGAGTGGCGAACCATCGTGTCCCAATAACACATCAGCCAGGGCAACAATGGCGATCTGCTCGTCATTGTCAGTGGCTTCACCGCAGAGCCAGGAGAGAAACACGGTTGCTTTCTGTTCAACGCCTGTTGGACACGGCACTTTGATGCTGCGAGGCTCTTTCCAAGGTTTTGTACGCGCCACTGGTGCAGCCGTTGTTCCAGGCGCTAGGTTGGCGAGAATTCTTTCGTTAAGAAAAGCAAGCTGCTTTTCAGTGGGGATATTACCAGCAAGAAACACTCGGCAGTTTGCAGGCGCATAACGCTCCTCATGAAAGGCTTTTAAGTCCGCCCAGGTCAGGTCTGGAATACACTCAGGGTCTCCGCCAGAATCAAAGACATAAGGCGTGTTTGGCAAAACAGCCTTAGCAGACCATGACTCAGCATACATATCCTGCGATGAATACGCGCCCTTCATCTCGTTATACACCACACCGGTTATTGAAAGCCCCACAGCCTTTCCGCTGTCTCCTTGTGGTGCAGCAAATTCTGTGCGGTGGCCTTCCTGCATGAACGTCCATTCTGAGAGCAGCGGGTGAAACACAGCGTCGGCATACACAGACATCAGGTTAAAGTAGTCAGTTTCGCTCACCGAGCTTGCAGGATAGACGGTCTTATCAGGAAATGTCCATGCATTAAGGTAGGTTTGGAGGCTTCCCTGAGCCAACACGAGAAAGGCGTCTTTCAACGGGTAGTGTTCCGAACCGCAGAGCACCGAGTGCTCAAGTATATGAGCAACACCACTTGAATCTTCCGGCGCTGTGGCAAAGGCAAAGGCAAAGAGATTTTCGCGGTCATCATTCAGCACATGAAATACTTCAAGGCCGCTGCGTTCATGCCGCGCCCAGATGCCCTTCGCCTTGAATTCCAGCAGATCAATGGTCTCAAGAATAGTGAAACCGCTTATACGCTCGCCAGTCGCTCTGGCCTGTGTTGTTGTGTTCATAATAAAATATCCTCATCATCACTTAGAATAATTTGACCAGTTTCCCGCTGTGTGGTGAACCAGTCAAGAAAATCACGGGCAGCCGCATCAGCCTCTTTTTTGAGTACAGGCCCTATGATATCCGCCTCTTCCCGAATCTGTATACGGCGCTGCGCTGAGACATTCGATAAGATTTTTTCTGTAAACTCTCTGGAACGGTTTTTAAGCAGCAGAACAATCTCCTTGTCCGGCATGATAGCCAGTTTTTCTTGTATGGGTCTGTCCTGCGCCTTGATCACCTCTTCCAATGTGTGAAGCCGCTCTTTCAGATCCTGCCCCAACACAGGCGCCTCGCTCTCAAGCGTACTGAGGATGCGATCTCCAAAAGACACATCAGAGGCCCTCAGGATGTCGGTTAACGCACTCATACCGTCAATGCG
The DNA here is from genome assembly GCA_031267685.1 of Treponema sp. Classification (GTDB taxonomy): domain Bacteria; phylum Spirochaetota; class Spirochaetia; order Treponematales; family Breznakiellaceae; genus JAIRMT01. The sequence continues at coordinate 42,065 of JAIRYV010000037.1, read as the reverse complement.
GATCGTGTCGTTCTGCTCAATACGCTTGGACTTTTCTTTCAGCGAAACCGCAACACGCTCAAGCACTTCGAGAGAAGTCTTCCCCATATAAGCAATGCGTTTGATAATCTCAAACTTCCGCGCTGGCAAGGTTTCCGCAAGCACTTTGGCCGTCAGCCGCGTGGAAAGCCGTGAAAGTACCAGCGCTTCCACTGCCGGACTCTCGTCCTTAAATAGCATGATGAGCTGTCCTGGCGAATACTCCTCAAGAAAACTAAAGATTTTTCCCGTTGCCTCAGGGACTGCCCGACTCAGAATCGCATCTCCCCTATCCTTTCCAAACGCAGTCTGTAGTATATCCCGCGCTGTATCCACTCCGCCTTCACTTGACGCCCCATAGCCGGTTTTTGTGAGCAAAGAACGAAACTCAAGTATCACTGATGCCGCATCTTCGGCAGTAACCCCGTGTATCGTGGCAATTTCCTTCACCACAAGCTCCACATGGTGCGGCTCAAGATGCGCCAGTATCTTAGACGCCTCATCAGGACCAATCAGGATGAGAAGCTTGGCAACCCGCCGATACTTAGACTCAGGCTCTTTGTTAGGCTGTTCTACTGGTTCCGGGAGCTGAGTCGGCAGCTCTGGCGTTTTACGGAACTTACCGCTAAACAAATTAGCAAGGCCCTGCGTCTTTTTGACAAACTCCGGCGATACATCCGCTGGCGGAGTGCTTTTCCCATTAAGTGTTTGCTGATAAGCCGCAACTCCGCGAAATGCCTCAGGATGCGGACGAGTGTCTACAGGAACTTTTTCCATACCTCATGATACCACAAATAAACAAGCGTGTGGAGAGGGTTTTATTACACATGCTCACACAGCGCTGCTAAACACGCCAAAGTCGCGCAAAAGACTTCGACCATATCGCTATCGCACAATGCTTATGCTCCTCACGCCACCTTGAACCGCGACACTTCCTCCATAAGCGCTTCTATCTGTTTCTTATTCTCCCCACTTATGTCATTCACCTCGTTCACTGCCCCGTCTATCTGCTCCGCTCCTGCCGCTATCTCCTTCATGTCCCCGCTTATCTCTTCAGTGATTCGCTTCAGAGTCTGACTCTCCTTGATCGCCTCACGACTCCTGCCCTCTATCATGTGCGCTCCCTGCGTAACATTGCCCGTTATCTCGTACAAACCACTTATCGCCTCAAGTATGTTCTTACTTCCCACTCCCTGCTCTTCCATCGCAGTGCGGACATTGGTCTCTTGCTCCGTTACCTTCCTCACCCCGTCGCTTATCGCCTCAAACCTCAGCAACACTGCTTCAGTTGACTTCGTTATCTTGTCAATCGACCCTTTTATCTTCTTCAACACCTTACTTATGGTCTTCGACTGCTCACCGGACGACTCTGCCAACTTGCGTATCTCATCCGCAACCACAGCAAAGCCCTTACCCGCCTCTCCAGCGTGCGCTGCCTCGATAGCCGCGTTCATCGACAAAAGATTCGTCTGACTCGCTATACTCTGCATCACCGTGTTTATCTCCAATAACCCAGCTGATTCTGCCGCTATTTCGTAAATATCCGCTGATACTTCTTGTAATCCAGTTTGCCCTACTTCCGCCGCGTGATCAAGTTTAGTGATATTATCTTCGTTCTGCACAAGACTTTGGGTTACGCTCTGAATATTAGCCAGCATTTCTTCTATCGCTGATGAAGACTGGCGAACACACTCAGCCTGTTTTTCAATCTGACTATTAAGTGTTTCAATGTTTTCCACCACCTGCTCCATAGCTGAACTAGTAACTTTGACACTTGTCTGTTGCTTATTGGTTTGCGTTTTGATGCTTTGAATGTTTGCCGTGATTTTATTGATAGAATGAGAAGTTTCAGCCATATTGGACGCAAGGTTTGTACCAGTTTGAGAAAGCGCAATTGCCTCTTGCTTAATGGCAGAAACAAGGTCTTTGATTTTACTTATCGTGAGATTGAAATAATGGGCAAGGTCTCTGATTTCATCTTGCGTTGTAATCGTAATAGTTTTAGTAAGGTCTCCTTCTCCTTCAGATATATCCTTGAGTATAAATGCAAAGCTATTGATAGGACGGCTTACAGAACGAGATATAAAAAAAGCAGCAAACTCCACCGCAATCACTATCCCTAAACCTATGATACTGCACACGGTGAGTATATTGTATACCGGCTCCATAACTACTTCTATAGGAACGCCGATAACCAGCGACCATGGATTAGTTATCTTTCCTATCGTAAAAGGCACAGATGTAAAGAACATATCAACGTTCGATACCGCGTTCTTATTCCTAAAGAAATATACCTCTCCTTTTAATACTGCCTGTACATAGTCATTTAAATGAGAGCCAGCTTCAGCTTCTTCGGTTTCTCTCATTGGCTGAGCAATACGATTCGGATCAAAGTGGGCAACTACAGTACCTTCGTTACTAAACACTGCAGCAATACTGCCTTCGTAAGGTTTAATTGCGCTTATCTTTGATTGAATAATAGAAATAGCAATATCTATGCCTACAGTTCCCACAACCTTTCCGCGATTCTTAATCGGAATAACTAAGTCAGCCATAAGAGTAGGTTTTCCATCAATGTCCCAGTAGGTAGGATCAGTTACCATTTCATTACCAGTGCTAAGAGGATATTGATAGTAATCTGCATCTTCATATTCTACACAAGCTTGTACAATGATATTTCCATTTGATTTAACCCACCAAGGAATATACCTGCCACTGCTGTCTGTTCCGATGGTATCAACATATACATCATCCATACCGTCTAAGGCATTAGGCTCCCATATTGACCATACGCCGAGGATTTCATCGTTTGCCTCAACAACGCCCCGAAGCATTATATCAAAGGTACTGCGTCGTACAGCTGGATCAAGCTCTTCAAATTGCTCCATGATCTGCGCTATAGTTCGAGATGCATTCATATACAGTTCAATCCAGTTTTGAACATCACGTCCATGCTCCTGAGCGAGATTACGCGCGTTAGTGTAAGATAGTTCTTCAATTTCAATTTTAGAGAAAGAAACCGTTACTGCTATTAACGTAAGAATACCCGTAAAGGCAAGCGCAAGAATGATTATCATTAGTTTAGCACTAATTTTCATAGAATCTCCCTTTGCTATACTATTAAAAAGTATAGGCGTTTATCCACTTATCAATAGACGATGTGGCATTGAACTTTGTCAGATTTATCCAAGCACGGTTAAAGTCGCTTCGCTTACTATTACACGAGGCTCTAGCAAGGTAGTACTTCCCGACCCACTGAACTGAGTCTTTATCTCTGCCTTCCATGTTCCAGCGCTCAACTCTGGGACAATCCCTATCAACTTAGACGGCATATTCTGAATAAAACGCTCGACTACCTTTACCCGTTGGTCTGAGTTCTGGGTAGAAACGAAGTATACCCCTATTTCAGGGTCGTTCCCGACTATTTTAATCTTACGTCCTACTATGCTGAACACTCCGCCTGGTGTGAGAGCATCATTCACCGATCCTGTTTTTATATCGATGAACTGAGCGATGTATCCCGATACGTTAGCCACACCTTCGATATCAATGACAATATGCTTAGCCAGAGCGCGGAGTGGTGCGAGGGGTCGAAACCGGAAGGTAACAGGATGCTTTTGGGCATCATGTCCTTCAGTTCTGTTGAAGCTTCCGCCCACGTTAGGATAAATCGAGAAGTAGCCGGTATTCACTGCAAAGCCATCACAAAGTTGATAAGCTGCTTCAGCGAAGAATTGCTTTACATGTTCTACCAGTTCATCATAACTACCGGTGAACCCGCCACGAGTCTTGAGGGCGACGCATATTTCCTCGATAGATAGGGATGCCTCATTATCTGTACGAGCGATATATGCGCCTTCCACGTTAAGAAGGTAATTAGGGTAAAGCTTTACACGGATATGGTGTAAGACTCTATCTTGTTGGTTAATGCTTGCCATAGTAACTCTCCATTCAAAGATATAGTAAGTATAGACATTATATAGCTTATGTCAATAGTTATGAGTGCTTTTATTTTATAATGAGTACAAAGCAGTTATCCCCTCAGACGCGTAACGTGTCGGTTTCCATGACATGTAACGTGTCAGTATCCATGACATGTAACGTGTCAGTATCCATGACACGTTACATGTCAGTTTCCATGACGTGTAACGTGTCAGCTTCCATGACATGTAACGTCTGAGACGCTTTAGTACAGGGCTATCAAAGTGTTTGATATAACTATGCCTGACACTCACTTCAGGCATAGTTATGCTTTCTATCTTAGAGCTTCTTGAGTAGGAAAAGTTCTGAGTGGAAGTCGCCAGTGCGGGTTCCAAAGGCGATATCGAGCAGGAGGCCAGCGTGCATGAGTTCATCGCCGCCGCGCTGTGCGCAGTTCATGTGCTTGTCAAGCGCATCAAAGCCGCCATCTTCCCAGAGCGATACATCGTACAGAGCCGTGGGGTCGAGGTCTTTTAACAAAAGGCGTAAGGGCTGTTTTGCGGGCTGGGTCAGCAGTTTGTAAAAGCCGACGATAGCTTGACTGCGGTCTTCAGTAACGACTTGCCATGCGGCGTATACATGTGAGGCTGGACTGTAAAGGCGTGAAAAACGGCCGCGCTGGAACAGGGAGCGGTACTGTTTATAGAAGGAAATGAAGCAGACAAGCTCATTTTGCTCTTCTACGGTAAGCTTTGTTGGATCTAGCTCAAAGCCCAGCACACCGAAAAAGGCGGTCATAGTGCGGAACGAGAGTGGTGTGTTTCGGGCAGTCTGGTGATTTGGTACTGTGGAGACATGCGCGCCGATGGAACTGAGCGGGTATGAAAACGAAGCGCCGGTCTGTATGGATAAGCGCTGTACCGCGTCGGTGTCGTCTGAGAGCCAGCCCTGTGGGGCGAAGCCGAGTATGCCCGCGTCAAAACGACCGCCGCCGCTGCAACAGGATTCAAAGAGAATGTCCGGGAAGGCTTTGATGAAACGCTGATACAGGGTATAGACGCCGAGGCAATAGCGGTGGAAGAACTCGCCTTGACGCTCCGGGGGAAGCGCCCGACTAAACGGCTCGGTGAGGGAGCGGTTCATATCCCACTTGATGTAGGAGATGGGAGCGCTGGTGATTACCTTTGAAAGGGTGTCGAAGAGGTAGTCAACGATTTCAGGTCGGCTCATATCAAGGACATACTGTTGGCGCTGCTCGGTTCTGACGCGGCCATCAATGCCAATAGCCCAGTCCGGGTGTGCGTCAAAGAGCGTGCTTTTTTCGCTGATCATCTCTGGCTCTATCCATAAACCAAACTTCATGCCAAGTGAGGTGATTTTTTGGGCAAGGCCACTGATGCCATCAGGCAGTTTCCGTGTATCAGGAAACCAATCGCCAAGTGATGTGTGGTCATCATCGCGCTTGCCGAACCAGCCATCGTCAAGAACAAACAGTTCAATACCCAGGTCTTTGGCAATGCGCGCCATTTCCAGCAGTTTCTGCTCGGTAAAGTTAAAGTAAGTACCTTCCCAGTTATTGAGTAGAACCGGTCGCTCCTTATCGCGCCACACGCCGTTGGCAAGTCGGTTTCGGTACAGGCCGTGGAACTGCTGCGACAAATGATTCAGCCCTTTGCCTGAATATGCCAGCACTGCTTCCGGCGTATCAAACACCGCGCCTGCACCCAGCTCCCACGAAAAGGTATTGGGGTTAATGCCGAGCCGCACTCGCGACAGGTCAAAGCAATCGACCTCAACGCCTGCATAAAAGTTACCTGAATAGATAAGGCTAAATCCCAGAGCTTCGCCGGAAAAGTCATCAGTATGAGGGCGCTTCAAAACAAGAAATGGATTCTGCTGATGACCGGAAATGCCGCGTGTGCTTTCCACGCCCTGGGTTCCCGGCCTCAGATGCTGGTCTGTACAGTGAAACTCACGCGCCCACATGCCGGTAAAGGTGATGAGGTTCCAGTCCGCGTCTCCGAGATCCAGGCAGAGGCTCATGGCGCTTTTGAGCGTCAGCTTTTGAGCGCCAGCATTGATGATTCGTGCATGGCGAGCTATGCAGTTATACGCTGTGAACAGGGTATAGTACAGCGTGATGTTCAAACCAGACCGCGCATCTTCAAGGTCGATCTCCAGCGTTTCCGCCTCGTCATCCTGGTCCGTATAGGTTGCCGGCAGACCAGCGATGCTGTCCTTGCCTTTGGTGATGCGGTGTGCCTTATACACCGGCTCGATCACGCCCGACCCGTCGCTGAACACGACTGCCAACGCCGGCAGTTTGTAATCACCGTTTCCATACGCAGGATACTCGAAGCGAGCAATGGTAGGCGCATTCGAAAACCCGTTAAACGGAAGGCTTAACAGCGGATATGCCCGCGCAGGACTAAGCGCCGCACCGCAGTAGACCTGCCCGATGTACTCGTTCCCCAGCACCTGGACTATATAACTGAATTCTCCGTTATGCAGGTGGAACTGTCGCGTTTCCTTATCAAAAGTGATAGACATTACCAAACTCCTTAATATATTCGTTTGTGTATTGTAACAAAGATTTCTCAAACATAAAAATAGGGTACAGGAAGATTAGACTATTGTCTACGCTTTCAATGTATCAAAACTTCCGTAACACTTCTAGCACGAGAAAACGACACAACGGCAAAAACAGGGAAATGATGCACAATCTTTCACATAGAACTCCATCATCAGCGAAGCAAACTGTATACAATAGACTGATGTAAAAATGCCGCGTGGCAGAACTCTGTGCGGCATTTTTTATTATGTTCTATTTCCTTTGGCAAGGAGCGCTCCATACTCAATGGCGCTTAGAAGGCTTGATTCGTTTGCACTGCCTTGCCATGCACGGTCAAAGGCAGTGCCATGATCAACAGAGCTTCGGATAATAGGCAAGCCCAGAGTGATATTCACGCCATTCACCGTGTGCCAGCTTCCGGTATTTTTGTTGTACTGAAAGCCCAGCAGTTTAAGCGGGATGTGTCCCTGGTCGTGGTACATAGCAACTACAATATCGAACATTCCACCGCACGCCTTTGGGAAAAGAGTGTCGGGCGGAACCGGGCCTTCTGCGTTTATTCCCTTTCCTTTTGCCACGTTAATGCCCGGGATAATTTCTTCGATTTCTTCGCGGCCAAACATACCATGTTCCCCCGCGTGTGGATTAAGCCCAGCAACGCCAATCTTTGGATTTTTTATGCCAAGATTTGTGCATATATCTTCCGCAAGTTCAATCACCTTTAAGACACGCTCTTTTTTTACGCGCTCACACGCTTCTCGAAGGCTGACATGAGTTGAAACATGTACTACACGGAGATCGCCGTGTACCAGCATCATCGAATAGTCTTTTGTGTTGCAGAATTCAGCGTAAATTTCAGTGTGTCCCGCATAGTGGTGTCCTGCTACATTCAGCGCTTCTTTGTTAAGCGGATTTGTAATAGTCGCGTCAATTTCTTTTGCCAGAGCAAGCTCAATCACTTTTGTTACTGATGTGAACGCAGCGTTCCCACTCATCGCGTCAACTTCGCCAATCTTGAGTTTTGAACCTTCCACATTATGCAGATCAAATACGTCGATTGTACCTGGCTCAAACCTGCAATCTTTGACAGAACTTACCCGGCGCACGTTTATGTTGTCACGTTTAACCGCCTCGCGCGCGGCGCGTTCTATTGTTGCCGCATCTCCCACAACAAAAGGCCGGCACTTTTCATACATTGCTTCATGTAAAAAAGCCTTTACGGTAATTTCAGGGCCACAGCCAGAAGGATCACCCATAGTTATGCCAAGTATCGGTTTCATGTTAACTCCTTTTACGTATCCACCTCGCGTAATTTACGCAGAGCATAGAAAATCGCGTCTTCATTTCCAAAAGCGCCAGCCTTTGTTACCACCTTTAAGCCTTCATAAACGCTGCCACGAAGTCGCATAAGTGGAATACCTATGGCAATTTCCGTTACAATGCTTGAACCTTTCGAGCCAGTTTTTTCAAAAAAAGCCATAGCCGTATCTCCACCAGCAAGAAAAAGGCCGGAAATCATTACTTCTTTTAAGATGAGCATCAAAAGACAGCCCATTGTTTGTTGGGTAAAAGCGCTCATCTGCTCTTTGGAAAAACCCGCCCGTTTTGCCGCTGCCTCTGCTTTTTCATATTCTTCGACGCTATAAGTCGAAGATGAAAGCACAATAGTATCTCGTCCCTTGTGCAAAAAAGATACAGCCTTTGCCGCAATAGCTTCAATACACACATGCTGCTCCAAGATGTCGTAAAGCGCTACTTTTACAAGCGAAACACCTTGCCTTTCAGCATATTGTACTTGATGCCTTGTAACAGAACTTATACTTGCTACCATAGCTAATGCCGGCGGAATTAGCTGCTTTATGCTTAAAAGATTATCGACCAGCGCAGCAGTTCCTACCCAGAGTACGCGTTTTTTTGTCGCAAACACCGCGCTTATAATCTTCTGTAAATCCTCATTTGTTTCAGCATCGCACGTAAAAATGCGGGAACCCTCAAAATTGATTCTGCTCGTGTGGATAGCATCTATGCCAATGTGAAAAACATGTTCCTCCAAAAAAGACACGGCAAAAAGCTTTTTGATATTGTCTTCTTTTACCGGCGTTTTCGGGTCTCGGATAAGTTCTGTCTGGGTGAGCGGCTTTCCATTAAGATATTGAATACGATCTACTGTGGCACGGCCTAAATCAGGTAAAGCCGGGGCGATAATCACCAGTTCTGCCCTAAACGTGTGGTCCAGAGCCTTTGTTTCCAGCCCCGCATTGCCGCGCAGGGTTGAATCAATTTTTTTTATAACATGGGTAAATGATCCAAAGTCAATGTTTTTTACTTCCGCCTCAAGTTTTCCGTATGCAGCCTCTGCCGGAATCCCGCGTGATTCCGTGTCAAGAACCCATGAGCCCTCGCTGGTAATGAGAGCGGATGAAAAAACCACACTCACCGGGATACCTCGCCGGCACAGTTGAACCCCCGTGTCGTTTGCTCCGGTAAAATCATCAGCTATAATTAAATAATTTTCCATATTAACCTATCTTCAGGTGTTTAAGAGAAAGTCGTTTCGGCATTCCCGTTTAGCAAACGGAAGCTCCAAAGCAGCGGTAGTGTATAATAGCCGCCTTTTCATTACATACGTTTCACGTAACAAAGCCGCGCAAGCGGTTTTTAGGCGACTTGCGCGACTCTGCGGCTCTTACGGAACCACCGTGGTGAAGACTGCGCTCCAAGGTCCTTGTTCGCCCCTGGAGTTCTCATACGCAACTGCGTAATGAACAGGCTTACCTTGGTCGCTTGAGTTCCAGCTGAATCTTTCCTGAGTCTTACGGCTGGACTTGGACTTTGGTAAATCTTCAGGAGAAGCTGGGGCTTCTCCGCCGAGTTGCCACGCATAACGCACCCCGTATGCATCCGAAGGTTTACCTCGTTTGTGGATTGTGGGATTGAGCGCGGTAACCTTATGCTCAAACTTGCCTGAAGGCTCTACATCCACTTCTGGGCGGCTCTTAGGAACAGGATGATGGGTCATAGTTGTATCCCTGACATGGAGCCCTAGATCAATACGATCTTCAGCAGTAATGGTCCCTGCAACATTCGGATTGATGTACGAGTTGACCATCCAACGGATGTTGGCAGTGTTTTCCTTGCGGAGACGCCGTGCTTTTTCGATCGCGATGCTCGTGCGCGTCTCAGGGTTATCGGCTTCGTCTTGTGCCGCGGTCCATGCGTCGCTTCCGTCTTTCAACCTTTTAGTCGCGGCTTCTACGATTCCCCATAGCAAGGCTTTTTGCAGGATTACTGCGACCAGATGGTCTGAGAAAAGCCTATACTTTGCCAATGTGGTAGGTACATAATCACTAGTCATATATCCTCCTTTGAATTTTTGAAGGCACAACGTGCCTTTCAGCCGCATCTTTTGGTTTTACGGCTGATAACAACAATGATAGTGCTAAAAAAGTAGTTTGTCAAGCTCTTTTTAAAAGATTAACACAATCTTTGGCTGTTTTAGAGCTATACTTTCTTCTGGAAAGATTCAAATTTCTTTGTCATAAATTCAAATTTCTTCCGAGAAAATTTGAATTTTCTCTAAGAAGACTTGAATTTCTTTGTCAGAGATTCAAATTTCTTCATCGAAGATTCAAATTTCTTTGTCATAAATTCAAATTTCTTCCGAGAAAATTTGAATTTTCTCTAAGAAGACTTGAATTTCTTCATCGAAAACGTTAAGGAAAAGATAGTGTCTGACACTGGTGGACAGCCGAAGTAGGCAAAGTTTGGGATATGCTCGAATGTAAATTCCATTGGGAATAATATCAATTCCTGTATCATTTCTAATTGATAAGATAAATTTATTGATATACAACTCTTCATCGTTAGAGATAAAGGTATCTTTTGCGGTAGTTAAAATATAATACCGTTGAATCGAGGTGTTTCGCGATTTTTTAACCACATCAAAAACCAAATTGCTATCGATGGATATCTTATATTTAATTTCCAGCATTTCAAATGGAGTGTTATTGGCATTCTATACTTCAATATCACCATAGTCATGTTTGTCAGAGGCAGCAATATTAAGAATACTGGTATAATCTGACGCATTTAGTGCATCATCAAATATTTGCTTGTATTGCAAAGAAAGTAAATTCAGAACTTCTTGTGCATCCACGGTATTATTTTGGACTGCATCAAGAATATTCAAGAAAGCATCTTTTATCTGTTGCCGACGTATTTTAAGCGCTTGTCCTTCATCTTTTGTCCACGCGATTCTTTCTCTTGTGGCAAGGATTAAAAATCCAGATTCTTTGTTTGCGTATCTTGGAAAATGTTTTTCTTGCGTTTCAGATAACTGAACTGCTTCGCTATACAATTTTTCCAAAATATTCGGTTTATTCATACTATAAATTCAAATTCTCTATTCTTTATTTCTTGGCTTTTCTCGTCCAAGCGTCGCTGTGCATATTCTGCGTATTCAGAATGTATTTCAATACCAATATAATTTCTGTTAAGCCGTTTTGCCGCAAGCGCGGTAGTACCGGAACCTAAAAATGGATCAAGTACAATCGCGTTTTCTTTGGTTAAAAGCTTTATCAATTCCCGCACAATGGATTCAGGATATACTGCAGGATGTATGTTTCCTTTTATTGTTTCCACCGTTGATTCTATAACATCTTTACGCATAGAATGTCCGTGAATTTTTATTATAGTAAAACCTTTTGTCATCATTTGAGTTAAACGTCCGCCTCCCTGTCCACCGTAGGGCAGCGCGTGAATTCCATTTATTTTCATTCTAAAACTTTCAATGTTACCTTGCTTTACCTCACATATCACATCCTGTAATTCTTGGCGAGCGAGTTGTTTCTGTTCTTTTGATAAATTTGATGATTCAATTAAATCAAAATATTTTTTACCAATATCATGACCGTTTGTTTTCTTCTTGCCGTTGAAATATCCATCACGATATTCAAGAAAAGCATCTTTGTTAAAATAATATTCATTTGATTTTACAAAAATAAAAAAAGGTTCTGTTACGGGAATAAGTTTTTTGGGGTCTTGTTTTGGCGCGGGATTTATTTTTACCCATGTGAGCTCATTTACAAGACGGGCTAGATTTTCTTTTTGCACCTGCAAAGCAAAGCGATATGGCGCAAGTAATAAATTACCATTAATATATTTATCGCCGATGTTAAAAACAACAGCCCCCGTCTTTTTTACAATGCGGATACATTCACGAAAAACAACCATTATATTTTCGATATATTCATCAATAGTTTTTTCATTGCCGATACCGCCGCTGCCGTAATCCCGCTGTTGAAAATACGGTGGACTTGTTATTGCCAAATCAACTGATTCTGTAGGAAAAGTTTTGAGCATTTCCTTGCAATCAGCACAATATATTTTATTTGTATCCATAATTCGTTATATATCCTCAAACAATTTCTAACACACTATACTGTTCTTTTATCCATCGATAAATTTCTAAAAGGTGTTTTTCTAAACACTTTTCATTAACGCTATTTGTATTTCTCTTTCTTTTTTCACTTCATCAAAGTTATTTGGATACATCGTATTTATTAGTTTGACCGCATAATCAGAAGCCCATAAAGCATGATTTTTTACATGAGGACTATTCGCTATTTGTGCCATAACCCTATACATTTTTTGCTTTATTGGATCTTTTTCCTCACGAGCCAAGTGGAGGAGTTTCCCTGCGGCATTCCGCGCAATTTGAAATTTTGTAAAACCTTTTCCTGTTTCTCCATTCAGCCATTTTTTATTTATTTCAAAACTTTCTATTATTTCATTACAAGGTTCTATATTGGTTATGTTTAAAATATGTTGTCCCAATAATAAGCAATATCTTACCATTTCTTTATGGCTTTTACGGTCAAATATATGTTCAAGTTCAATTCGTAGCTCAGGTATATCATCAATTTTTTTGAATATTCCCGCATACGTGATTATTTTTGTTGCATGTTCATTTGGTTTTCCATTAAGATTATCAGACATGTTCAACTACAGAAACACTACAGACGGACGGTATACGCGTGCCGTCTGTAGTATATCATTATTTTTTAATATCTTTGAGGTAATACTGATCGCTTGAAAAATACTCTTTGGTAAGTTTTGCCACAAGAGGGCTTAAAACCAGTATCGTGATCAGGTTAGGCAGGATTATCAGTGCGTTGGCAAGGTCAAGCACTGCAAGAATCGCCTCCACCCCGAAAAAAGCACCCAGCATGACGCTAAGCGTATAGATAATGCGAGTATATTTTGAAATCTTTGTATTGAAGAAAAATTCAACCAGCTTTTCGCCATACCAGATGACTGCAATGATGCTTGATAGGGCAAAGAGAAAAAGGCAGATAGTAACAATATAACCGCCTCCATTGCCCAGCACTTTTTGGAACGCAACCGCGGGCATGGTAAACGCCAGGTCTGCGCTGATCTCTTTCCATACGCCGCTTGCCAGCACCACCATACCAGACATGGTACATACAACACCGTCTACCAGCACTTCAAAAACACCCCACATTCCCTGGCGAACTGGGTGGTCGGTGATGGCAGCGGCGTGGGCTATGGGAGCAGAGCCCATGCCTGCTTCACAGGAATAGGTGGCGCGGGCAATTCCCATGCGGATAGCCATAGACGCCCCGGCGCCAATAAAACCTCCAGTGGCAGCCGTTCCGGTAAAAGCCGACTTAAACACCAAAACGAGGCAGGGGATGATATTGTCTGCATAGGAAACAAGCACGGCCACAGAGCCTATAAAATACAAGACGCACATAATAGGCACCATCTTGTCAGCGGTTTTGGCAACGCGGATAAGTCCACCCAACACTACGGCGCCCACCAGCACTGTCAGTATCACGGCTGAAAGATACTTGTTGACGCCCATAGCTTCAGCGTTCTGAATCAGGGAAATGGATTGAGTTGCTATGGACGGCAGGTAGTATACCATAGTGACGAGCGCCCCGGCGCGAGCCATAGCCTTGCCCACTGACTTTATGGGAAACCCCTTAGTTATGTAGTATCCGGGGCCGCCCACATAGTGTCCGTCCGCGTTTTTTTGCCGGTAGTAAACGCCCAGCACAACTTCGGTGAATTTAGTGGCGCCTCCTACCATAAAAATTACCCACATCCAAAACAGTGCGCCCGGGCCGCCAAAGGCAACAGCTGCCGACACTCCTACGATATTTGAAGCGCCGATAGTAGAAGCCATCGCAGTAGCAGCTGCCTGAAAGGGACGTACCGTGCCTTCTCCCGTGCCTTTGTCAAAAATTTTGCCAAAAGTCTGCTTGATGATATAGGGCAGATGCCGGATCTGAAAAAATTTGAGCCTGATGCTAAGATAGATACCTCCGCCCACCAGTCCAACCAAAAAAAGGACATTCCAGAAGAAGCCTGAAATAGCCCCCACTGCCGCAAAAAAACTCTCCATAGTGCAACTCCTTACAAGAGCTTTGCCCATAGCCATAGCAACATACTGCGTTATTGGCAAAGCTCGATATTATAAAGGCTCAAGCCTTTATTCATCAAGCAAAACCCGAAAGAAATCCACCACCGCTGGTATAATCCCATCGTTAAAATCAAATTGAGCCGTATGAATGGGCGCTCTGTGCACTCCGAGTCCAACTCCGCACATAGCGCCTTTTGTGCGCTTGGTAAACCACGCGAAGTCTTCAGACCCCCGGATCGGCGCATCCGCTTCAAGTATGGCAAGCCCTAACTTTTTCGCGGCACGACGCATCTTATCCGCGCTCTCTTTGTGATTGAATGTTGCCGGCACATTGTCCCGAAATGAAAAAGAATATTTGATCCCATATATTTGAGCCTCTTTCATGGTTTTGTCCTGAATCCGTTGCCTCAACTCGTCAAGGTCCTCGTCAAATTGGCTGCGAATAGTCAGCATCAGGCGTCCCTCACTGGCTGACATGCCAAACGCTTCCTTTCCCGCGTCTATCCCGATGACCGTACACAACACAAGCCCCTTGTATAGAGACGGGGCAGTCAATTCAGGGATGGCCCGTATGATCTCCGCAATGGCAAAACACGGGTTGCGCCCGTCCTCTGGTTGGCTTGCGTGCGCGGGAATGCCCTCGAAGTCGATGATCATGCCAACTGAACCGCAACAAACCACGCCATCTTTCATAATAATAGCCTTCTCCGGCACACCCGGCACATTGTGGTAGGCGAATATTTCAGAAATGCCCGCTTCATCCATCAGAGGAGCGCACTCCACCGCCCCTTCAACTGTTTCTTCAGCATGTTGAAACACAAAGTAGACGTTTTTATCAGCTCCATACTTGTTGACTTCCAGGGCAAGCCCGATCAAACACGCGCTATGTCCGTCATGTCCGCACTTGTGGGCAACGCCGGGAAACTGCGAGCCATAGAGCAGGTCAATAGTCTCGTCTATAGGAAGCGCGTCAAAATCCGCACGGAACGCCACATTCGGTTTGTCTTCGCCCGCACGGTACAGGGCATAAAACCAGCGCCCCTTGTCTACAATCTCAAGCGACGTGCGCTCTTGCAGGAACTCCATCAAATGCCCCTTAGTCCACACCTCTTGCCCAGACAACTCTGGACGCTGATGTAACTCATGACGCAACGCCACAGCCAATTCTACATGCTCTTTATCCATGCTATTTCTCCTTTGAATGATATAAAAACCTACTCTACATGTCTTCCGCAAAAATTACCAGTGGATGCGCCTATGCAACGCTCTAGATTCCGCCCACTCATGCGATAAATCTGTTTCCTCATCACTCCACGCCTGCGATTCTACGAACTTGACATCGGGAAATGATTCCTCAGCGGCGAATCCGTGGGTCAGCAGCACAGCCCGGATAAGGCTTTGCCGCGGCGTATATACCGATAACGCTTCCGCAGAAAGCGCGGCCAGGACTGAGAATATGCGCCGGAGTAACGACAGGGGAATGTTTCTCAGCGAAGCTGAGGCGTGTAAGTATAAGTATACACTATTTTGTGATAATTATTTTATTCAGCCACATTCCCAGTAATACAAATAATATACATAAAAGATTATTCAGTAAGATATTTATGAGGGCATGTTTAATATTGCCATTGATAAAATATTGCGCCGTTTCTAATGAGTATGTCGAAAAGGTTGTATAACCTCCAAGAAAACCGGTTATTAACAATAATCTCCATTTAATATTGAGTGAAAATGCGCCAAACATATTTACCAAAAAACCTATCAATACTGCTCCAACACAATTAACAAAAAGGGTTCCAAAAGGAAATCTAACAGGTACAAATGAATTTATACATTGACTTGAAAAATAGCGTAACAATGCCCCGATTCCGCCACCAATAACAATGAATACATAATTCATTAGAATATCCTCTATTTATTGCCTTCTTTTCTCAACGATTATTATTCTATCATAACCTATAAAACCAGAGGCGACTCAGTGGTATGTATAGTCTTTTATTTGAGAAAATTGTCATTGCTGTCTTTGCTCACTAAATGTCTTTTTATCAAATTTTACTTCGACATTATAGTTGCACATGTCCCTACAAGATACAAATAAAGGGATGGTGAAGCCATCCCTCCATATCTTTTATGGCACAATCGCTTCTTCAATACAACCCCAAGGCCCTTTAATCCCTTTACGGGCAATTTCCCACCTGCCGCACATAAAAACCCTCTTGCCTCTATCCGACTCGCCAAACTCAAGATCAAGCGGGGCTTTAGTGCCAAAGTGTAAATGGGTCAACTGAGACAGAGTCTTAGGCGGGGCATCCAAAATCGCCCAACAGATTTCAATACCCCGCACGCCTTTGGGCTTGCCCCGGTGGTTCGAACCCTCGTTCCGGTAATACACAAGAATATGCTGCCGAGTGCTTATGTTCACCCTCAGCCGCGGATACGTCTTCGGGACGGGAACCCGGGTTTTGACTGTTTTGTAAATCGTGATTTTCAGTGCCGTCTTGTCCGTGTCCGTAACGAGCGGATTGTGGGCAAGATAAGCAGCGACATAGGTTCTGATTGCCTTTTCCAGCACTTTGCGCGCGTCGTTTTTGTGCTTCGTGTCGAGTTTGCCGTGGTTAGGACTCAGGTACGTGTGAAAAGCGCTCTCAAAGTCCGTTAGAGGCTGCTTCAAAATGTCCTGCGGGCTTGGCACTTGCCAGCGGGAGAATTTTTGAAGTGAGTACGTCACTAAATTTCTGGCCCAATCAAAAAATTTTTGGTTAGGTCGAGGGATATAATCTGCCATTCTATGCTCCTTTTAGGCGGAATCTCCGCCATTTTAGTTTTTTGGTCAAAACCTGTATCAATATACAGGAACGCGATTCACATGTCAAGGTACAGGCATCTTGTCTAGCGCAATGCCTGTACCTCGATACCCAAAACGCATATCTATTTTTATAACTTACGTTCTATAAATAATGCCGCATTCTTTTTCCTAAAAAAGGCTATCAATGGTCCCGCAAAGAGAGACATTGCAATAGTTCCTATTCCAGGCATATTGCCAAACGCTAATCCAATGATAGAACAGATACCGTCAGTAGCAATCCTAATCCAGCGAAACCATCGCTCCTTTTTAGTTTTTTGAGAAATAATAAGCGCAACAGCATCATAGGGCGCAATACCAAGATTTGCCTCGATATAGATTGCCGCGGTAAAACAAATAATTACAATACCGCTGACTAATGCTGCTATTCTCAGAGGCAAATTGTCAGGGGTAAGTATTTTCTGGATAAAGTACATAAAGAAATCGCTGCCATATCCGGTTATAGTCATATTCAAAATAGTTCCAATGCCGATTTTGCTTTTATCGAATATAAATACACCTAATAAAATAATGCCATTTTGTAGTAACATTGCCGTTCCAAATCCAATGCCGGTATATATATCAATACCACCAGCCATACACCCAAAGGGATCAATGCCACATGCGCTGAACCGCATGGCGGCAACCCCCAAAGCCATGATTATAATAGCGACCACTGTTATCAGTAATTTCTTAAAAAAATACTTCATATTATTCATACTATACATTCCAACAAATTCAAATTCCACCGCTTCGTCCATCCGATGTTTCCTTTGACAAAAGCTTTCTATACAGTATTGTTCCATCCTTATTTTTTACCAGCGACCCTCCGTTTAATATCATACTATCCGGCTCAACCAAATCTATTATCCTTTTTCCAGAATTTTCAGATCGCGCAGTAGCAATTACTATTTTTATACCTTTATTTTTAGCTCTTTTCAATACATTTAAGGTATATTCTGAAACATTTTTATTATCATCAAGCAATGTTCCATCTAAATCCATTACAATCATTTCCACCATTTCATTATAACTCCATCGTGTCTTTTATTATTCCTAATACTATTGTTTCCCTGTCTATCCCGCCCGTTTTTTCCCTATGCTTATCTTCTATCCTTTCCTTATTTGTTCTATATGCTTTTTCCATTGCTACCCAGCAAGGCTTGAACATTAATGCTTCTTCATATTCCTCAAGATGTTGTTCTCTCGGTTTTTCGTCAATTTCTGCTACATAATATTCTGAATCCATTTTGAAAATATTGTTTTCCCCATCCTGGGCTATCGCAAATTCTGTTATAATTCCAATCCTTTCATGTACTTTTTTAACCATATATCCAACTTCTTCCAAAACCTCTCTTCTTATTGCTTCTTCTACTGTTTCATGTTCTTTCCTTCCTCCGCCAGGGAATTTATATTCATCCGTTTTTTCTAAATGTACCATCAATATTTTATTATCATTTCTTATTATTGCTCTAACAGCATTTCTAAAGATTATTTTGCTATTATTAAAGTCAAGTAAATCCTTATCATCACGATAGTATATTTCATTGAACAACATTATTTTCCTCGCCTATGTTCATACATTGTAGATGTATCGCGCTTATACGGATGGAGCGCGACCTATCGACCTATCTATATGATAGCTATCTTTGCAAAAATGGTCAAGACGTTACGGACTCTTGTCATCTTTAGCGCCTTTGTCTGGACTACTGAGTATGGCGCACGGTTGTTCTGAACTATGTCGGATTCCTCCTCTAAACCGTACGGACGAAACACGCTGTGGCGGGAACGAATCTTGATGCCTCAGTTTAGCGACGGGTTTGAAATAAGGCAATAGGAGAATGTTCGCCACAATGACTGCCGTGAACGCTCCTGAGCCTGAGCTTCCGACTGTCCCAGCTTCAGAAAAACCAGTATAAGCTCCTTTAGAAAAACGTCTCATCTCTCTGCTGAGAGTTGTACAAGTCTCTTCTGAGAGATGTACATCTCTTCGCCGAGAGTTGTACAAGTCTTCGATGAGAGATGTACATCTCTTCGCCAAGAGATGTATAACTCTCGATGAATAGTTATACAAGTTTTCGCCGAGAGATGTATAACTCTCGATGGATAAATGTAGAAGTCTTTAGAAAAACAGCCGAGGGCTTGGATACACAAAGAGGAAGCCTCAGCGAGGCGTGGAGATGCGCTTTGAGATCACCCGGCATGAACTTTGACACAGTTCTGTTTGTGCTGAACTAGCCGTTAGTTGTACAATGTGATACCATAAAGCGGCTTCAGAATGTTGAAGCCATCTTAACTTTTTACAACGGGAGTCTTTTATGAAAGAGCCAATTCTAGTGGTATTAGCAGCAGGCATAGGAAGTCGCTATGGGGGCTTGAAGCAGGTTGACCGTATCGGTACAAGCGGCGAAGCCTTGCTTGACTATTCAGTGTATGACGCGCTCCGCTCCGGCTTTGAGAAAGTCATCTTCATCATTAGGCATGACATTGAGAAGGACTTCAGGGAACTGGTTCTTAGCCGTATGGGGACGCGGGTCCCGTATGAGCTGGCGTTTCAGGATGCGGATACGCTGATTCCGCCTGATGTATACGCCGAGGCGCAGCGTATCAAGCGTGTCAAGCCGTGGGGAACAAGTCACGCCCTGCTTTGTGCAGCGGACAAGATCGACGCGCCCTTTGCCGTGATTAACGCCGACGATTTTTACAGTAAAGAGGCTTTTGAGGTATTGAGCGCGCACCTTACTGCCGAGCAGAACGAAGGCGCTCTCGTGCCGTACCGCTTGGATAAGACGCTCAGTCCTCAAGGAAGTGTGGCGCGGGGTGTCTGCGGGATTGCGGATGGCTATCTTGTTTCGGTGGAAGAGCTGACAGCGATTAGTCGGCGGGATGGGCGAATCTTCAACACTGCGCTGGACGGGACAGAGCGTGATCTCGCGCCGGACACGCCGGTATCAATGAACTTCTGGGGCTTTCCGCCAGAGGCTATTCCCTATATACGCTGCTACTTCGAGGAGTTTCTCAAGACTTCTGTCGGCGATCCTAAGCGTGAGTGTTACATTCCGCATACGGTGGACTGGCTCATCAGAAACAAGACACTTTCGTTCAAGGCGTTGAGTGCTGAAGCGGACTGGTTCGGCGTTACTTATAAAGAAGATAAAGCAAGCACGACTGCTCGTGTGGCCGAGCTTGTGGCGCGGGGAGTGTATCCTGCGTCTTTGTGGTCATAGGTTATGCAAGACACCGTAGCGCGTTCAGTTGCGCTTGACTTCGCTATTTATGGAGACTTTGAAGACATTGCGCCCTTTGGCGGCGGCCTTATCAACCATACTTTTGTGTCGGTCTGGGATCAGGCTGGAACTCGCGTCCGCTATCTGCAGCAGCGCATTAACGACAAGGTGTTTACCCGTCCGGATCAGCTTATGGACAATTTCATGCGGGTAACAGCGCACATTGCGGCTAAGACTGCGGGTATGCCTGACCACAGTCGCCGTACCCTGACTGTAGTGCGGGCGCGGAACGGTCTGCCCTACACTCGCGATGCTGAGGGCGGATGGTGGCGCGTCTATCTGTTTGTCGAGGGCGTGTGCGCTCAGGACGTGGCTTCTTCGCCCGAAGAGGCGCGTGTTCTTGGCGCCAGTGTTGGACGTTTCCAAAAGCAGCTTTCCGACCTGCCGCCGCCGCGTCTCCATGAGACCATCCCTCAGTTTCACAATATGGAAACCCGTTATACGCGCTTTCACACAGCGGTGTCTCGCGATCTGGTTAAGCGCGTGCATGGGGCGCAGGAAGAGATCGCGTTTATGGAAGCCAACGAGGAGCGCGGGCTGATACTCATTCGCGGTCTGCAAAACGGGAGTTTGCCGGAGCGTGTCTGCCATAACGACACCAAGATGAACAACATTTTTCTGGATGAGATCACTGGCGAGGCGCTTTGTATGGCTGACCTTGACACGGTGATGCCTGGTACTGCGCTTTTTGACGTGGGCGACCTTATACGCACTGTTTGCTCACGTGCTGGTGAAGAAGAGCGCGACCTTGCTAAAGTTGTCTTTGACCTGCGCTTCTTTGATGCACTCATAGCTGGCTATTGCTCAGAAGCGGGCGCCTTTCTCACTGAAGAGGAAAAGCGCCTTATACCCGAAGCAGGCAGGAACATCACCCATATCATGGCTCTGCGTTTCCTCACCGATTACCTTGAAGGCGACCATTACTACGCGACATTGCGTCCGGAACACAATCTTGACCGTTGTCGTAACCAGATCGCGCTGATAAAGTCTCTTGACGCGACTCTGTGCGGCTGACATTCATTGAGTAAGGGTTTTCAGCCCAGTAGCGAGGCGAGTTTTTCCCGGATGAACTCGCTTTTTTCTTTAAGACCAATGGCGCCTACGGTGAGAATCAGCACATTGGGGGCATGAGGGTCGAGTTTTACCTTACCGCGCGATTCTTTTATAAGGCGGAGTAATCGTTCCACGCTCACCTTGCTTACTTTGGCGAATTCCACACGGATAAAGCCGGCGCGTTCTTTAAGCGAGGCAATTGCAAGGTTTCTGCAGACGATGCGTAGTTCTGCCAGGGCAAGGAGTGAGGCGGCTTCGTCGGGTAGAGGGCCAAAACGGTCAAGAAGTTCGGTATAAACATGGTCCAGTTCTTCTTTTTCACGTACAGCCGCGATTTTCTTGTATACTTCCATCTTTTCTTGGGGACCTTCGATGTATGAGTCGGGGATAAAGCCAGTGTATTCCAGTTCCATGAGCGTTTCGGTTTCGGCTTCGTAGTGTTCGTCTTCAAGCCGATGGATTGCCTCGTCCAGCAGTCGGAGGTAGAGGTCAAAGCCGACTGAGTAGATGTCGCCGGACTGTTCACGGCCAAGCAGGTTGCCTGCGCCTCTGATTTCCATGTCCTTCATGGCGATTTTGAAGCCGGCGCCAAGTTCAGTGAAATCGGATATTACCTGTAGCCGCTTCATTGCCAGTTCGGAGAGCGCTCGGTCTTTGGGGTAAAAGAGATAAGCGTAAGCCACGCGGTCAGAACGTCCGACGCGGCCTCGAAGTTGGTAGAGCTGGGACACGCCGTACATATCAGCGCGGTCAATGATGATAGTGTTTACGTTGGGAATATCAATACCGTTTTCGATAATTGTCGTGGATACCAATATATGGAAGCCGCCGTGAATGAACCGGTGCATGACATCTTCAAGTTCCTGAGCGCTCATCTGGCCGTGAGCAGTATCCACCAGCATTTCAGGTACCAGACGTTCCAGTTTGATACGGGTTTCGTCCAGGTCTTCGATACGGTTATGCAGAAAGAATATCTGGCCGCCGCGTTCTACCTCTCGCCGGATTGCCAGAGCCATCCGCTCTTCGTTATACTCCTCGACCACTGTTTCGATGGGATGGCGGTTCTGGGGCGGGGTAGAGAGGAGACTCATGTCGCGTATCTTGAGGAGGCTCATGTGCAGGGTTCGGGGTATGGGTGTAGCAGAAAGAGCGAGGCAGTCCACGTTGGTCTTGAGCTGCTTGAGTCGTTCCTTGTCCTTAACCCCGAAGCGCTGTTCCTCGTCAATGACCATGAAGCCGAGGTTCTTGAAGACCACGTCTTTCTGGATGATCCGGTGGGTTCCCACCAGCAGGTCGATTTCGCCGGTTTTCACTGCTTCGAGGGTTTTCTTTACTGCGGGCCTTTCAACAAGGCGCGAAAGCATGGCTATATGTACTGGAAACTGGATGAAGCGTTCCTGAAAGTTCTCAAAGTGCTGTTCAGCCAATATGGTAGTGGGTGCGAGAAAGGCGACCTGCTTGCCGCCCATGATGGCTTTAAAACAGGCGCGCATTGCGACTTCGGTTTTGCCATAGCCGACGTCGCCGCAGACAAGGCGGTCCATGGGGTGTGGGCTTTCCATATCAGCCTTGATTTCCTCCACACAGCGGAGTTGGTCTTCGGTTTCCTCGTATGGAAAGGCTGCCTCGAACATGGTCTGCCACTCAGTATCGTGAGGAAACGCGAATCCTGGGACCTGTTTACGCTTTGAATAGAGTGTGATGAGCTGTTCCGCAATGTCCTCGACTGATTTTTTTACCTTGCCTTTGCGGTTTTCCCATGATTTTGATCCAAGCTTATCCAGACGCGGCGCGGTTCCTTGGTTACCTATGTACCGCTGTACGAGATTCACCTGCTCAATAGGCACGAAAACCACTTCGGCATCCTGATACTCCAGTTTTATATAGTCCCGCTCATTGCCCAATACCTTCACCCGCTCGATTCCCTTAAACAAGCCGATTCCATAGTTCATATGCACGACATAATCACCTGGGTTGAGTTCAACAAAGGTATCGATGGCCATACTCTTTGTGGTTTTGAGCGAGTGGGGAGTACGTTTGCGTCTGCCGAAAATCTCGTTTTCATCAATCACGATCAGTTTTACGTCAGGTAAGGAAAAGCCTGCTGAGAGGGGAGACAACATAATCGTCAGCGCCTGATCTTTGAGCTTTTTCTGTTTAGACTCTAGTTTCAAGCTGCTTAAGAGTTCTTCTATACGTTTAGCTTGGGCATCGGATTCAGCAGCCACAAAGATTCTCCAACCGTTTTGCATGAGCGCAGCGAATTCTTCTTTTAAGTAGTTGATGTTACCGAAGAAGCTCCGGCTTGGTTCACTGGCAACGGAACAACGGGTTGCGCCTTCTTCGCCGCCACCTATCATGGTCATAAAGGAGATGCTGCGGGGCGCTTTCTGAAACAGTGTACGAAACTCAAGCAGTATGCGTTCAGGACGCGGGACTTCATGCTGCCGTATGGCAAGGTTAAAGAGTTTATGGTATTCGCGTTTCATAGCTTCGCGGGCGTTTTCAAGGCGTTCACGGTCAAGGTAGATAACGGTTCCATTTGGACCGAGATAGTCCAGTAGTGTGGCACTCTGGGAAAAGGCCAGGGGGAAGAAGAGTTCCTCACCGGCTGCCGTGCGTTTTTCCATAAGGCTTTCGAGGAGCTGTACGCCATTGCGGGTGAATTCGTCAAAAGCCGCGAGATTGCCGCTTAGTGCCTCAATACGCTCATCAGACCAGACCACTTCTTTAAGCGGACGGATCACCAGTTCACTTACTTTTTCCTGTCCGCTCTGATCCTGTGGATCAAAGCGCTTGATGGATTCCACATGGTTAAAGTCAAACTGAACCCGGTAGGCTGCGTCATCGCCAGCCATGAATATGTCGAGTACCTCACCACGCAGGGCGAACTCGCCATGCATCTGCACTCGTGGAACTCGCGTATAGCCATAGTGGGCAAGCATGGCGGCAAGCGCGACCGTATCAAGCTTGCCGCCGGTCTTAACCGTAACAAGCAGCTTGCGCAGGTATTCTGGTGGTGGCAGCGGGGTGAGAAAGGCGCGTTGCGATGCGATGATGGTCGGCGCTTTACCCCGCACAAGTCCGCTCAGCAGGGCGCAGCGTTCTCCGAACACGGGCGATGACAGTGCTATATCACGGTAAGGGAGCGCGCCCCACCAGGGGAAAACCCGCGAAGGGACGCCGAGACTTTCCATGTCGGCAGAAAAGGCAATAGCCTCGTTCTCGGTTGGGGCTACAACAAGGTATGGCCCTGTATCATGCTGAAAGAAAAGCGTGAGTAGCATGGACATGAGTGCGCCGTTAGCCGCATCAATCTCCAGAGGGAAGCGCTTCTGCTTAAAAGCCGATATGACCAAAGAAACTGCTGGTGAAGCGGAAATGGCGCTTCTGATAGAAACGGCGCTTCTGATAGAAGCAGCATTTCCATCAGTAACACTCTTGAAAGATAAGGTATTCATAATAGTTTACCGATTACTATAATAGATTTCTCGATCCTTTATAAAGACACATGGAGTATATGATGAAACAGCGTATTATTTTTATAGTGGCGTTTTTGATGATGGCCTCTTTCAATATGTTCGCCGATGTTACTTTCAGTATTCGTTATTTTGACAAGCAGATATATTACACTGCTGGTTCGCCAATCTATGTTCAGGTAACGATAAACAACGATAGTCCCGTGCCGTTTCGCTTTAAGCTGGCGGACGAGCGGGCGTTTTCCCTTGACTTTGAAGTGAGGACCCAGTCAAATGTGGCACTAGCGAGTGCCGAGACCCTCATGCGTAGACGGAACCAGAATCAGCAGGTGTTCTTTCGGGAGATTTCTCTGGAAAGTGGAGAATCATTCTCGTTTGTTGAGGATATACGCGACTATGTAACGCTATCCCAGAGCGGTTCTTTCGTGGTATGGGCATCGCTTTACCCGGAATTGTACCGTACAGCAAATACGCGAACACTGGAATCGAACCGGCTTTCCCTCAGTATTCGTCCGGGCATACTGCCTGATGCCAATGGCGTGCCACAGGAACTGGATTCGGCGACTAATGCCCTGCTGGTACGGGAAAAACTGCCGCCGGATCAGGTAGTGGAATACTTTTTAACAGCACGGCAAAGGTCTCAGTGGGAAAAGTTCTTCTTATACCTTGACTTGGAGGCCATGATCGCCCGTGATAGCGTACGTCAGCGGGAATGGCGGGCTGAATCCGAGGAAGGCCGACAGCGACTGCTGGCTCGCTACCGCGCCGACCTGCAAAGCGCGGTGATTGACCAGGATATTGCCCTGATTCCCATAGAATTTCAGATCGAACGAACCTCTTACACTGCTGACGAGGGAACCGTTATCGTTCAAGAAAAATTCAGGATAGGAAATAACTTTACCGAGCGTAAGCGCTACACCTATTATCTGCAACGAAAGGCCGACATCTGGACCATTGTGGATTACACGGTACTGAATCTGGGTACTGAATAGTATAGTATGAAACTGCTCATGGTCATTGCCTCTGATGAGGTAAGCGAGCTTGTTTCCTTCTATATAAGACCCCTAGGTTGTGACCTTATCCGTTATCGCTATGTTATCAAGGCAATGGATAACCTTGATGAGATACAGGCTGACGCCATCATCATAAGCGCGAGTGATTTTCCCCGTCACTGGAAGACGCTTCTGCAATTCATCCAATGTACGGCGCGCCGTGTCCCCAAGCCTGCCTGCCCCATAATCCTGCTCCGAGGCGACTACTTCCCGCTTGAGGAGGCAGTTAAAGCGTTTTACATGGGTGTAGCTGCTCTGCTTGATGAACGACTCGATAGGCCATCTGATATTGATACGCTACGCCGTGTAATACAGAGTCTTGCCCCGGCCACTGTTAGCGAACAAGATACGCGGCGCTTCGGCCTCTTGCTCGTGAACCCGGTGAATGACCGTCTCGTTACTGGCGAGGTCAAGGGTGTTTCTGAGGTACAATTATCGTTCTATCCATTTTCGTCTATGTGGGATATTCCGCTTAACACTGTGCTGGAGGAATGTTCGCTCAGGGCTGGAGATGCCGTACTTTCCCCGCGTTGTGTACTTACACAGTATGGGCGTGTCGTACTACTGCGTTTTCTGTCGTTTCCCACAGATGAAGGCGCGATGTTCGCAGCCTACCTGCGGGCTTAACTTGTTATAGTGTCAGACACCGTGGCTAGTTTTCTGGTTAGCGCGGCTTGACTACGCTTTAAAAGTTCTCTATACTTATCCTATATGTTAAGGGCTGTGTTTCCAGGGTCTTTTGACCCGCCCACGCTTGGGCATTTCAACATCATTGAGCGGGCAAGCGCCATCTTTGACGAGCTTATCGTAGTTGTGGCGGAGAATCGCCAGAAACGCTACCTCTTCTCCACCGAAGAGCGGGTTAAGCTGATAGCAGACCTGACGCGAGAATATACAAACGTGTCGATACTTGTCTGCGACAGGCTTATCGTGGAGTTTATGCAACAACATAATGCCCGCATCCTCTTACGCGGTGTACGAGGTAATGACGATTTCTCCTATGAATTTGAGCTTTCCATGATGAACAAGACGCTGAACCGAAATATTGAAACCCTGTTTATGACCACTGATCCTGAGTACTTCGTACTGAGATCGTCGTCGATCAAAGAACTGGCGTCCTTTCATGGAGACATCTCCGGCATGGTTCCACCTTCGGTCGCTGAGGCGCTCAAGGCTCGGTTTTGAGCGCGGGATACGGCTTGCCTTGTGCGAATCTTGACACAAGGCAAGGATTTTTGTATAATAAATTATCTTTTGTTTAGTAAGGAGCGTTGTAATGGCTGTACCCAGATATAAAACGTCAAAGGCGAGAACACGCCGTCGTCAGTCGATCAACATGAAACTTGTCGCACCTACTATGGTTGAGTGCGGTACCTGCGGTAACTTGGTGTTGCGACATCGAGTTTGCCCCAAATGCGGGTTCTACCGGGGAAAACAGGTCATTGTACCTGATTCTAAAGTCTAAAGGAGTTGTAAAAGATGGATGAACTGTTTAACAAGATGAAGAAGCTGGTTGCCGAGAAGCTTGATGTTGATGAAGAGAAAATCACCATGGATGCTTCCTTCCGGCAAGATCTTGGCGCTGATAGCTTGGATACTTATGAACTGGTCTACGCTATCGAGGAAGAGTTAAAAATTCAGATTCCAGACGAGAAGGCCAATGAGTTTGAAACGGTTAGGGACGCCTACGAGTTTATCAAATCACAGCAGAAGTAAGGTGTTGTCGTTCAACTATCCGCGTCGGTTCGTGTCATGAAAAGACTTGATCCGAGCGCGGAACATGTGCTTGTCCTGCGTGATGTGGCGCGAAAGAAACTGTTAAGCGCCTTTCAGAAGCGGGTAAGTATCAAATTTAAAAATACTGAGCTGTTGAATCTTGCCCTGACCCACCGTTCTGTGTCTAACGAGGCTGGCAACAAAGCAAACAATGAGCGGCTTGAGTTCCTCGGCGATGCGGTACTAGGCGCGATAAGCGCTACACTGCTCTATGAGACGTTGAATGATAAGCCGGAAGGCGAGCTTGCCAAGATCAAGTCAGTGGTGGTGTCAGAGGACATTCTTTCAGGGATTGCGCGGGAGCTTGAGCTTGACACTATACTGCTTCTGGGCAAGGGGGAAGAGCTTTCAGGCGGTAGAAACAAGAAGGCCATCCTTGCAGATGCGCTGGAGGCTCTCATCGCGGCTCTGTATCTGGATTCTGGTTATAAGCCGACTTACGCCTTTGTAAGCCGGCTTATACAGCCTGAAATCAAGCGGGTTCTGGATAAGCGTTTCTATCAGGACTACAAATCGCTCCTGCAAGAACTCAGTCAACAGCTCTTCAAGTCCTATCCGGTCTATCATTTGCTGAAACGCTCCGGCCCAGAGCATGATCGCCTTTTCTGGATGGAAGTTACCGTGAACGAGCAAACCTTTGGTCCAGGAACCGGTCGTAACAAGAAAAGTGCGGAGCAGGAAGCTGCTCGCATGGCATTCGAGACTCTCTCTCCCACTACCCAGTCGGGTTAAGCGGCTTGGCTGGAAATGGTCAAGCCGCAACCCAGCGTATCCATCTCTTACATGGTTTCAAGGAAAGGGACGCAGATCAAACCCAGCGTATCCTTGAGTACGCGCAGAACCGCCTGCGATAGCGCAAGTCGAGCCGAAGCAAGTGCGGGGGTTTCAGCGCTCAGTATCGGGCAGTCATGATAGAAACGACTGAAAGATTTTGACAGATCGTAGAGGTATGCCGCCAGAACCGATGGGTCCATAAGCGCGGCGGCACTGGCAATGACATTCTCGTAGTTTGCCAGAGTCTTAACCAAGTCCCATTCGGTGTCGGAAACGAGCAGTTCTCCATTGGAGGCTTCCGCCTTGAGTTCAGGTGGCGCCTTGCGGAGCAGGGCTGAAACGCGCGCACCCATGTACTGGAGATAGGGGCCGGTGTTGCCGTTAAACGAAAGCGATTCTGTAGGATCAAAGAGCATGTCTTTGGATGGGGAAACCTGCAAAAGGTAGTAGTGCAGAGCTGCCAGCGCAACTTTTTCAGCAGTCGCGTCGGGGTCGCCGACAGCTTCCTCCCGTTCCTTGGAGCGAATCTCATTAAGCGCAAGTGCGTGGAGGCTGTCCAACAGATCATCAGCATCAACCACCGTGCCTTCACGACTCTTCATCTTACCATCGGGCAGGTTTACCATGCCATAGGAAAGGTGGTAAAGATTTTGTGTCCAGGCAAAGCCGAGTTTTTGCAGTATGGTAAACAACACCTTGAAATGATACTGCTGTTCAGAACCCACGACATATACTAGCTTATCAAAAGGCCAGTCGTTATGGCGGGAGATGGCTGTGCCAATATCCTGCGTGATGTACAGCGATGTACCGTCTTTGCGGAGCAATACCTTCTTATCAAGCTGTTCAGCGCTCAGGTCTACCCATACTGAGCCGTCTGCTTCCTTATAAAAAAGTCCGGATTCCAAACCCTTGAGAACCTCATCCCTGCCTTTGAGGTAGGTTTGGCTTTCAAAATAGTATTGGTTAAACGAGACACCGGTACGTTCGTAAGTCTGCTTTATGCCGCTCACTGTCCAGTTATTCATTTTCTTCCATAAATATAAGGTTTCTGGGTCTCCGGCTTCCCACTTGCGGAGCATATCCTGGGATCGTGCTTCGGCCTGTGGATCGTTCTGGCTCATAAGATGAAAGCGAACGTAAAAGTTTCCCACAAAGTGATCACTCTTGACACCTTCGCTTTCCGGGGTCTTGCCCTCGCCATGTTCTTTATAGGCCAGCATGGATTTGCAGATATGCACGCCGCGATCATTGATGATGCAGACCTTCCACACATCAGCACCGCAGGCCGTGAGTATGCGTGAAACACTTTCACCCAGCACATCGTTACGGAGGTGGCCGAGGTGCAGAGGCTTGTTGGTGTTGGGGCTGGAGAACTCGACCATAATGCGGGAACCGGCAAGAGTCTGGGGTTTGCCAAACGGAGCGGCTTCATTGAGTGCACGTTCAAGGAGCGCCCGCGCCACTTCTCCGCGATTGAGGCGGGCGTTGAGATACGGGCCATCAACCGTGAACGTAGCACTGGCCTGCCCAGTCTGCGTCGCGAGTTTCGTCGCAAGCGCTTGTGCGATCTGCGCTGGCCCTTTTCGTAAGAATTTGGCAAAGCTGAACATAGGAAAACCCAAGTCGCCCATCTCCGGCTTGGGCGGAGTTTCGGCAATGACTGCAGATGCCTCAATAGTCATAGCTCCCGCGTCCTGTAACAAGTCATTGAGCGCGGCAGCAACCCGCGCTTTCAGGATTTCTGTAACATCGTTCATAATAAAACCTCTTAAATTCCAAGCTCTACAACATTGATATCATCTAGTAACTGTACAGTCTTTTGTAGTTTTTGAATTGTTTCAGTTACATTGTTGAGAAAGACCATCTCCTTGTGGCTCGACGCTGTAGAACTCAGGTCGGCCTTGCCGATAAAATGCGCCATGTTACTCAAAGCCTCGTAGTTACCCTCGTCTTTGGTGATAATCGTGTTGAGAACATTGATCACGGCATCAATAGCCTTCCGCGTCCGCTCAATGATGAGCTGGGCCTCCTCAGTCGCGTCTTCAATCACCAGTTGGGTCTTTCGCAGACGTGTCGGAATCGAAGGGTCTTCAAGCGCTAAAATGTAACGTTTTCCCAGTCTTCCTGTCGCGGCAAGAGACTGATCAAACTCCTTGATATCACTTTCCAATTTCATAAGGTCGTTATAGCCTTCGGTAAAGCTTGTGCGCTGCTCCCGTTTCACAAAGTCCCCGTCAAGCAGGATCGTTCTGAGCAGACCGTTGAGGTCATTGACGAATACTACAATATAGAAAGTTAGTAGAAACGAAAGACTGAACGATCCTTGGACTGTAATCCCGTCGGGGTTAGAGTCAGAAGCCGTGTTATTAAGGAACATGAGATTACGGCCTTTGAGGAAGTAGCGGAATGATTCAAACAGTTCCTTCTTATGCCGGTCCCACATATACGCAACGATCTGCTTCTCAATGTGCTGTCGCCAGTAATCTTGAAACATTACGAACCAATCCTCGCCACCCGTGAGAAGTCTCGGTTCAAGCATCATGTCGTGGGTGGCACAACGCAGGATCAGGTTGAGTGGAACATATTTGTTAAAGTTCCTGAACGTTAGAAGGGAGCTCTCGGCCTTGTAGAGCAACTCCGGCATCTCCATATCCATATCAAAGTTTTTCCTTTCTTCCCTACCATGAAGCTGGAACACAAACAAGGACTCAATCAGGGCTATTGAAGGCGGGTCTTTGAAGGAGTACAGAATGTCATTCAAGGACATAAGCTGATCCTTTACCACATAGACTGGACAGCTTGGTCCGTTAATCTGCTGGTCAGGAAGGAACGACAGAATCACGCGCTCAAAGGGGAAGCTGGCCAGTGCTTTGAGGTTATAGAGGGAGTGGGCGTTAGTATACATACTTTCCCGCTCTTGCTCACTTATGGTCTCTAATATCGCGTCCATGGTCTGGAACACCATGTGTCGCAGGTCCATCTCGCTAATATCTGGATGCCTATCCACGAATTTGAGTGGATCGGTCTCTTTCTGTAAACGAGAGTACATATCGTGCATCTCAAGAGAGGCGAGAAAGGCGAAAAACGCGCCCCTATCGTGGTTCAGGCTGGCATCCAGCGCGTTATAGAAGAAACGCGACCCGGTTTTCAGTTCAATAAGCGCTGCGTGAAAGGCTGGCAACATCATTACACGCTTACGATCAAAGTAACCCGGGGCCTTCGATTCGATTATCTTGCCTAATCGGTCAATTCGTGAGTCCTCAAACACCTTATCTGGCGGTATAGACTTGAATATACTCATGATAAAGCAAATCAGACGCCCATACCAAGGCAGACGGCTGAATTGCGCCATAATATCTTCTTTATAAGTATCCACGCTCTCTTCATATAAAGGGTCCCGCGAAAGGTTAGATTGACTTGACAAGCGCTCTAAAAGATTTTTCCGATCTTCCAGCGACATATCCAATACTAGTCGATTGAACGTATCATCGGTGTTACTCATATCTACCATTTTTATACTATCGGCAAGATAAGGACATAGGGAATAGCCAAAAGGTGATGTCAGAAGTTATAGAACCACACAAACAGGAACGAACAGAATACGGCAGTCTTCATTGTGTTTATCCTGCCTCTTCGTCGAGTAGTACGTATACGTTCAGAAGGTCTTCTAACCCCTTCGTTGATGGGTTCACACACGTTCAGAAGGTCTTCTGACACCCTCGTCAGGATAAACACATAGAATGTTTTAGAATCACGAACCACACGAATGTTCATCTTCGCGTATAGAGAGAAATGAAGACTGCCCTATTCTGTTCGTGTGATTTGTGTGGTTCATGGTAAAATTTTGTTTCTATCGTTTATCCTTCCTGCAACAAAGCATACTTGATGTTCGTTCTTTGCTCATGTTATGGTATATGAATCATGGCCGTTTGATGCCACGCGTTTCAAAACGAGCCTAAGTATTTTTAAGGAGGAAGCCGAGGGCTTTTCCCACGGCTATTTCAGCATGAATCCATTTACCCTTTTCCCGCTCTTGGGAACACCAGACGCCGCAGCCGCTGCGTCTGGAGGAGGTGCGGGTGCGCTTGTTTCAAGTCTTATCCCGTTCGTTTTGATTATTGGTATCTTCTATTTCCTTATCATCAGACCGCAGAACAAGAAGCAGAAAGATACTCAGAAGATGCTTGCAGCGCTCAAGAAGGGCGACCGTATTACCACCATCGGTGGTATCCACGGAACCATCCAGAGCGTCAAGGAGAACACTGTGATCGTCAGGGTAGACGAGAACGCCAAAATGGAATTCTCCCGCAGTGCCATTTCCAGTGTCGATGTAGTGGCTAAAGAAGAAAAGGCCGAGAAGCTGGAAGGCAAGAAAGAAGAGAAGGCTGATGCCGATAACAAGGATGCAAAAGATACAGACAAGTAAGTTGTCTGTGTTTTTATCGTGTTAAACTACAAGGACGCTGCTAAATGCCGTCTTAATTGGAGGTTTATAAAAAATGAGTAAGCGATATCGATTATGTATCATTCTGGTAACGGTGGTGATATGTTTCGCCTTTCTGTTCCCAACCCTGCGCTGGTATTACATGGTTCCCAAGGAAGAACAGGCCCTGGCTTTGAATTCCCGTGAGCAGATCAAGATTTACGCATCGGAACGGGCGCTGGCGGACTATCAGAACTTCCGCGAAATCGCTCTGGCATCAGGCGATGCGCCCGCAGAAATGGCGCCGCTGGTGGCCGAAGCAAAGGAAATCACCAAACGCGCCAAGGCGAAAGCGCCCGTAAAGTGGGACGCTGCCGAGGTACTTTCGACGATTCCCGGCAGAAGCGAAGCGGTCAGTATCATGGAAACCAGCTATCGGGACAGAATCTTTGATCTGAAAGAGCTGCAAAAGAACGCAGTGCAGCTCGGACTTGATCTGTCCGGCGGCCTGAGCATCGTGCTGCAAGCTGACATGGATGCCCTCTCTGAGCGACTCGGCCACGCGGTTAGCGACGCAGAGCGGGAAGACGCGATGGAAGGGGCGCTTGAGGTGCTGAACAGTCGTATCGACCGTTTCGGCCTCACTGAGCCGGTGATCCGGCGGCAGGGAATCGACCAAATCTATGTGGAAATCCCCGGCACAGCCGACCCAGAACGGATCAACTCGATCATCATGGGTAGAGGCGGCCTTAACTTCCGTATGGTTGATAACGAAGTTACCACGACCTTCAATACATACTACACAGCGCACCCAACCACGACCTTTGATACCAACGGGAATCTCGTTGACCCCAGCATCGTGCCAAGCGATGTGGAAATCATGGGCGTGTATACCAAAGACCAGTACGGCCTTGACGAGTTTCAAGGCTACACAGCAGTTAAGAAAGAGATCGGGCTTGACGGCAACCATATCCAAAGTGCCGTGGTTGAACGCAACAATGTCAGCGGTGAGCCAGAGGTTACGTTTATCCTCGACAGCGAGGGTGGCGAAATCTTCTATAAATTGACCTCGGCCAATGTGGGCAAGCTGCTCGCCATTGTACTCGACGACCATGTGAAAGCGCAGGCCACGATAAACGGCGCGATCCGCGAATCAGTGCGACTCACTGGCTTTGGACTTGATGAAGCGAACAACATCGCGCTCACCCTGCGAACCGCAGCTCTGCCTGTGGAGCTGGAAGTTGTAACCCAGCAAAGCATCGGCGCTTCAATGGGCGAGGACGCCATACGCCAGGGCCTCTACGCGCTCATCGGCGGGCTTGTCGCAGTCATGGTCTTTATGATCGCTTACTACAAGTTCGCGGGCGTTAACGCGGTTATCGCCCAGATACTGAACATCTACTTCATGTTCAGTATCCTGTCTGCGTTTAACTTCACCCTCACCCTTCCGAGCATCGCGGGCTTCATTCTTACCATTGGTATGGCAGTAGACGCCAATGTCATTATCTTTGAGCGTATGAAAGAGGAACTCGCCCTGGGCAAGAGCCGTAAAGCCGCGATTGACGCGGGCTTTGACAAGGCATTCTGGGCTATCATGGACTCGAACATCACCACCTTCATCGCGGCGCTTTTCCTCTCGCAGCTTGGTTCCGGCCCAATTCAGGGCTTTGCGGTGAGCCTAGCAATTGGTGTGTTTTCCTCGGTGTTCACCGCGCTCTTTGTCTCCCGGCTCATCTTTGACTTCCAAACCGATGTGCTGGGGTATAAGACTCTTTCTGTAAGCTGGAGGATTAAGTAAATGAAACGTATTATTCCTTTTTCACGGTACTTTTTCCGTGCTACGATTATTTCCGCCGCGTTGATTGTGATTGGCCTCATTGGTTATGTGGTCAAAGGCGGCTTTAACAACGGTGTAGACTTTCAGGCTGGTCTCTTACAGGAGATTCGCTTTGCGCCGACCGCGTTTAACATTTCCTACAGCGGCTTTGGCAATGCCTCAGTTTCACTGAGCAGGAATCGTCTGGACATTGTGCTATCCGGTTCAGGCGTGAACGCGGAAACGCGGGCATTTCCCTTTGCCGACTATCCGACGCTTGATTCCCTGGTTCAAGGGCTGTCCTCAATCACGGGTATTCAGGCCACATTATTCGGCCCAGGTGATGTCTCCGCATTGAGCCTAGTGCAAAGCGCTCAGAGCGATTCTCAGCTTGGGGTCGTTCCCTTTATGGTACACTATCTGCCGCCGAATGCAGAGGCAATCCCGATTGAGGATGTCCGGGCCGCGCTCCAGCATCTAGGCACGGTTTCAGTGCAGGTGATGGGGCAGCCATCTGACCGGCATTTCATGATTCGCATGGATGCCAGCGAAGTAGACGGCAAAGAAGGTGTTCCGGCGGAAGAGATCGTCGCGGCTCTCGAAGAGCATTTTGGCGAAGGCGGCGTTGCGGTAACCAGAGCCGACTTTGTGGGTTCGCGTTTCTCCAAGCAGCTCACCCAGCAGGCCGGCCTTCTTCTTGCTCTCACTCTGCTCCTTATTCTGGCCTACGCCTCCATCAGGTTTAAGCCTCAGTTTGCCATTGGCGCAGTGCTTGCCATCGTTCACGATATGCTTATCATGCTAACATTCATCATCTGGACGCGTATGGAGTTCAACACCACCACCATAGCGGCGATCCTCACGATACTGGGCTATTCGATAAACGACACCATCGTTATCTTTGACCGTATCCGCGAGATCACTCGTATTTACCCCAACGACCCCTTCGAGAACATCCTAAACCGGGCGATAACTGAAACCCTTAGCCGTACCATCATCACCACTGTAACAACCATGCTGGCGGTCTTGTCGCTTTTCCTCTTCACCACAGGTTCCATGCAGGATTTCGCACTGGCGCTCCTTGTGGGTATGGTTTCCGGCGTATATTCCACGATTTTCATAGCCATTGGCTTTGTAAAGTTCTGGGATATACAGGCCAAAAAGAGCGCGAAAAAGAAACTCGCGCCTGCGCCGATTATGCCGGCGAAAGCGAAACAGGCATAAAAATGCGGGGCGGCTTTGTCGCCCCGCTACAATTATGAGCGTTCAACCCATATTATTTGATTTTAACTCATCTATGACTCTTTGTGAGAGTAAAGATTATCTGACAAAACAAATCATTACCTATATTGGCAATAAACGCTCTCTGTCAAGTTTTATCGATAAAGGCGTACTCTTAGTACAGAAAGAGTTAAATAAAAGTAAGCTGCGGCTGTTTGACGTCTCATAGGAGGAAAATCCATGCTGGACAGAGAAAATAATAGGATATACATAAAATACCGGAAAAACGGTTTGGCCAAAAATATAGTATCCATCATTTCGTTTGGGATTTTCTGGCTCGCCATGATTGATAATTATAGCAAAGTGCAGTATAAATCCGAAATGCTAAACATATTTTTCCAGAGCCATTTCGCCTCGATATTCTTCGCCATGGTCTTTTTCATATTATTCATCATATACGCGCTGAGCATGCTGTTTTCCAGCGATATTAATTACCACATAGATTTAAGCAAAAAAATGCTGGTACTGATACAGGGGAAAAAGCCGTTCAGGACTGAAATCAACGTTGACTTTGGTCAGATAAAAGCCGTTGTGGTAACAAAAGGTGGACACACGGGCGAGGCGAAATTTTATCGTAAATACAGCATTGATATTTATGACAAAAACCTGAATGCCTATGAATGTTATGATGAAATGGATTATCAGACCATAAAAGATATAGCTGGCGAACTGGGCAACACGCTTAATGTCAGCATAGTTGACAGAACAGACATTGAAAATTACGAGGGGTTTATCCAGCGGGTGATATAAAGGCCGGCGCAAAGTAGTGGACAAGACGGTGAATACTCTATAAACTATGGTTACAGAAGTAACCGACATGGATTCGTCCGAACAGGTTCGTGGTGGCGCCCTGAGATACAGAAACGGAGGGGTTTAATTGTACACACGGCTGAAAAACTGAAGGAGATATATGAGAAAGTGAGTAAGCGTTTTTTTGATGTGCGGAAGGTGAGTAAGGGTACTGCCGACTCCCTTGAGGTTCAGCAGATCACGGATGGGCGCTATTTGATGCGCCCCAAAAATCCGATTCGTAAATAAAATATGGCGCAGCAACATTACGGAGTAAGCCCCTGGGGCAAGTGGTTTATCGAGGCGCTTGGTAGTTACGGCAAGAATACCCGCCTTGAACAGGGACAGAGTTACGCAAATACCGGCAAAGTCCTTTCGCTGGAAATTCAGGAATCTACGGAAACGTTGTTTCCAAACTTTACCAAAGTTGTAGCCAAAGTCAAGGGTCATTACCGGCCCTATTATACAGTAGAAATCATGTTTCCTGAATTAAAGGAAAAAGAACGAGTGCTGGCTATTATTGAAGAAGACCCGTCACTCCTTGCCAATATTAGCGCTGGAAATTTGCCAGAACATTTTCTCGAAAGACTGAAAGCCGAAGGCATTAACCTTATTCCAACGCACTGGAAAGATATGCGGCGCTCCTGTTCCTGCCCTGACTGGGGCAATCCGTGCAAACATCTGGCCGCGCTATATTACATCATTGCGCGTGAAATTGACGCTGATCCCCGCGTCCTCTTTCGTTTGCGCGGCATTGATCTCTCCGCGCTTGCCGAGCGGTATGGCGCGACGCTGGAGCAAGATATAACACCGCCCTTTATGCTCGAGGTTGATTCAGAGCCGCGCCCACCCATACCAGAAGCACCGCCCGATTATCCAGACATCCCCCACTGCGCAGCTCTGATTTTGTCCCTGCTGCCAGCAGACACCCCGTTTTGTAACCGTGATTTTTCAGTGGCAATGGCAGATTTTTATCACAATGCAGCGCACTCTGCAACACAGGGCAACACCACAGACACCGATACCTGTGAACACGAATTCTCCCGCTCCCACTGGTCGCTTCGGTACAAAGCAAGAACCGCTCCGATCCTGATCCGCGAGTCCATCAGCGGGGAACAGAGCAAACACCCGCTCTATGAAACCTTTGAGCAATTCCGCTCATTTTGTTCTGATGATGGTTCACGTTCATATCGCTTTTTGTTCCACCTATTCAAGTTACTCAACCTAATCTGCGCAACTGAAGCCTTGGTACCCGCTGTTTTACTTGAGCAAACCAAAGCAACCCCCAAAAAGCCTGAGCCACAAAGCCGCCTGCATATTGTATGGAAGCCTTTTGATCGCCTGCCCCTGATTGACGAAACACTTGACGCAATTGCCGCGTATGAAGATCAACTCATGGAACTGAATGCACAAAACAAAGGCGTAACTAAACGCCGCAAAAAAACCGCAAAGGCAACATCAAAAACATGTGCCACAGGACGAAGCGTGGTGAATCTCATTGCTTCAAGCGTACTTGGAGAATGGGTACGACGCCAAGCTCAGTCCATGAGCGCCGCTAGCCAGAAAGGAAACGCACAATACCGTGATCTGCTTGCACTCTTTTTTCAGGGCAAGTCAATCAATACCACCGCACCAGCAATGCGAAGCCTCCCTTTGAGCATAGCCCGCTGGCTTTCAGTGCTGTCTGTGGACTTTACCGCGTGGAAATACCGGCTCTCGCTCAGTTCCGCTGCACAGAACGAGGAAGGCGCAGACTTCAAGCTCTCGATGGAAACGCTGCTTCCCGGTGAAGGCGGCATAAAAAAGATTCCGCTCAAGAATGCAGTACAAGAAATCGGTACTGTCGAGGTACTACGCGCACCGCAAGCACTCTCCCACTACTTGCCTGAGCTGACAGAACTCACATCCGAGCTTTCAGTATGCCTCAGCGAAACACGACTCATTGATTTTCTGGATAATGCCGCGCCACTGATCTCCCGTTTAGGAATTGAAGTGGTTTTACCCAAAAACCTGCATCGTGAACTCAAGCCTCGTCTGGTACTTGCTACCACCAAAAAAACCAAAAGCGAGTCCGGCTCAAAGACCAGCCTGAGCTTCCTGCGTCTTGATGAGCTACTCGACTGGGAATGGAAAGTAGCTATCGGCGACCAAATTATTACCCCCCACGAGTTTAAAATGCTGGTTGAAGAGAAACGATCACTGGTGAAGTTCAGAGAGGAGTTCATACGTATTGATCCAGAGGAACTGGCGCGCCTCTTCAAGCAGGCAAAAGAGGAGCGGGAACCAACCGTGATAGATTTCCTCAAGTCCCACTTTGCCGGGGACAGTGTACTTTCGTTTGATGCTGAACGGGTTATGGAAAACCTCTTTGCTGAACAGCAATGCGCAATTCCATCCACGCTCAAAGCCTCGCTCCGCCCCTATCAGGAACGTGGGTATCGCTGGATCAGCTCTCTGTTCTTTTCTGGCTTTGGCTGTGTACTTGCTGATGACATGGGACTCGGCAAGACAATACAATCCATCACTGTTTTACTCCATCTCAAGGAAAACGGCCTGCTCTCGTACCAGTGCCTCGTGATCGCACCCGCCTCCCTTATCGAAAACTGGGAGCGGGAACTCACTAACTTTGCCCCAAGCCTCACGGTTACGCGCTATCACGGAGCCAAGCGTGAACTCGACGAGCAGCATGATGTGTTTCTCACCACCTACCAAACCGCTGTACGGGACAGCTCTGTCCTTGCCGACCGTCCCTTCTCGCTGCTCATCGTGGATGAGGCCCACCTTATGAAAAACGCTGACACACGCGGCGCAAAAACCGTGAAATCCCTCCATTCCCAGTATCGCCTCGCCCTATCCGGTACGCCTGTGGAAAACCGCCTTGAGGACATGCGCTCCCTGTTTGACTTCATACTTCCCGGCTATCTAGGAAACGCCGTTCAATTTAAAGAAGAGTTCCGTAATTCCATCGAAGTTATGCGGGACAAGTCAAGCGCCGAGCGCCTACGCCGCATTACCGCGCCCTTTCTTATGCGGCGACTCAAAACCGATAAGAACATCATCGCCGACCTACCAGATAAAATTATCACTAATGAATACGCTGTGCTTGAAAAAGGACAAGCTGCGCTCTATGAGAGCGTTGTTACCGAAATACTCAACACACTTGAACACTTGCAGCATAAGAAACCCGATGACACAACGCCCCAGCGCCGCTCCAACCTAATCCTCAGCCTCCTCACCTCTTTGAAACAAATCTGTGATCATCCTCGCCTTTACGACAAAGAAAGCCCCGCAATTGCTCATCTTTCCGGCAAGGCAAAGTTACTGCTCACCCTGCTTCAAGGAATTCTTGCCAGTGGTGAAAAAACACTCGTCTTCAGTCAATATGTAGAAGCCTTAGACTGCCTAAAAACAATCATCGAACAGGAGCTGGGCGAATCAGCGCTCATCTATCACGGCGGCCTCAGCCAGCAAAAGCGAAGTGCAGTGATTGACCACTTCCAGAACGATCCCGCGAACCGCATCTTACTGGTGAGCCTTCACGCCGGCGGCCTTGGCCTGAATCTCACTGCTGCAAGCCACGTCATGCACTATGACCTCTGGTATAACCCAGCCGCTGAACACCAGGCCACAGACCGTGCCTTTCGCATTGGCCAGCAGCGGAACGTATTTGT
Organism: Treponema sp.; assembly: GCA_031267685.1. Taxonomy (GTDB): domain Bacteria; phylum Spirochaetota; class Spirochaetia; order Treponematales; family Breznakiellaceae; genus JAIRMT01. The sequence goes on along the minus strand of JAIRYV010000037.1, from coordinate 1,864 downwards.
TCACCGATTCATCACGAAGAACAGTTTTGAGGAGAAAATCGATGCCATGCTCAGCAGCAAGCGGGAATTAGCGGACATGAGCGTAAGCTCTGGCGAGTCCTGGCTTGCCCGCATGAGCGAAGCAGAACTCAGGACACTCTTCGACCGCTGATGAAGCTACCATAAGCATGACATTCAGTCCGCGACCATGCCAGCAGCGCCTTTTCAATAACCTCATCCATATCATAATACCGATATTCCCCCAGACGTCCGCCAAAGATCACATTCTTTTCATGTTCAGCAAGCTGTTGGTAACGCGCATATATCCTCATATTACTTTCATTGTTTATTGGATAAAACGGCTCCGCGCCTTTTTCCCATTCAAGCGGATATTCCTTAGTAATCACCGTTTGAGGCTGATTACCCGCCTCAAAATGTTTATGCTCAATAATACGCGTATATGGCGTTTCCCGGTCTGTATAATTCACCACTGCATTTCCCTGATAGTTTGCGCAATCCAGCGTATGTGTCTCAAAACGCAGCGAACGATATTCCAGCGCGCCATAACAATACGCATAAAACTCATCTATCCTGCCAGTATACACAATTTGGTCTGCTATTGATTCACAATAATCCTGCTTTTCCAGAAAATCCATATCCGTCTTTGTTTCGATATCAGCAAGCAGTCCGTCAATTAATTTGTTGTATCCACCCTTAGGAATCCCCTGATAATCATCATCAAAATAATTATTATCAAAGGTAAACCGAACGGGAAGTCGTTTTATGATAAAAGCCGGCAGTGTATTGCAGCTTCGCCCCCATTGTTTTTCCGTATAACCCTTTATCAGCAGTTCGTATATTGTTTTTCCAACCAATGAAACCGCCTGCTCCTCAAGATTCCGTGCTTCAGTAATTCCCGCTTCTTTTCGCTCCTGCTCAATTTTTGCCTGAGCCTCTTCTGGCCTACTAATGCCCCACAGTGCATAAAATGTATTCATATTAAAGGGTAGATTGAACAATTTTCCCTTATAGTTTGCCAAAGGCGAATTGGTATACCGGTTAAACGGAACAAAGGAATTAACAAAATCCCAGACTTCCCGGTTACTAGTATGGAAGATGTGCGCTCCATACTGGTGTACATTTATATCGGCGATATTGTTACAAGCGACATTTCCGCCAAGGTGTGGACGCTTATCAATCACCAGCACCTGTTTTCCTGCCTGTTTAGCCTTATACGCGAACACCGCGCCAAAAAGTCCGGAACCGACAATGAGATAATCATACCGTTGTTGACTCATACTAAACTCCCTTAAGCGCCAGAAACGTGAGTCAGCTCTGTCTCACATTCTTTTGCCATGAGAGATTCTAGCACACTGAAAAGCAACTATCAAGTAGTTTGAGAACGTTTTTGTTAGCGGTTGTTACTTCTACTTCTGCCTCATCGGGAGCCTGCTAACCAATATGTGTGGACGCACCAAAGGTTGGTGTGCAGACACACTCAACTAGTGTGTGCAGTACACACTCAACTAGCGTGTGCAGTACACACTCAACTAGCGTGTGCAGTACACACTCAACTAGCGTGTGCAGTACACACTCAACTAGCGTGTGCAGACACACTCAACTAGCGTGTGCAGTACACACTCAACGAGCGTGTGTAGTACACACTCAACTAGCGTGTGCAGTACACACTCAACTAGCGTGTGTAGTACACACTCAACTAGCGTGTGTAGTACACACTCAACTAGCGTGTGCAGATACATGAAAGCTTCATGCACAAACGCATGAAGCTAGTCGGTAGCTATATCGAGAGGATAGTAAGAAATAGAGATTGAGATTGCGCGACAGACGAGCGCGGAGAGGAGAGAAAGATAGACAAGACGGAGAA
>JAIRYV010000033.1 GCA_031267685.1 Treponema sp. | reverse complement strand
CACACGCTAGTTGAGTGTGCAGTACACACGCTAGTTGAGTGTGCAGTACACACGCTAGTTGAGTGTGCAGTACACACGCTAGTTGAGTGTGCAGTACACACGCTAGATTGACGCGTTTGCGCATAGTTGACGCGGCTGCGGGAAATAGAGCAGTGGCTGATACCTAGACCATTTCTGGTGTAACAATTCTTCCTTTATATAAAGCCTTTGGATAAACCGTGATGCCTAGCTTTTTTTCCAGTTGAGCAAAATGGCGCAGCTCTTCCGCATCACCAATGCTTGCAACTACACCGCGCCGCCCTGCACGGGCAGTGCGACCAGCACGGTGAATGTAGGCTTCAGCACTGAGCGGTACATCAAGGGAGATGATGTGCGTGATGGCCGGAATATCAAGACCACGCGCCGCAAGGTCGCTTGAAACCAAAACCCGCGCCTGCTCAGAACGAAAGGCGTCCATGGCCTGTTTACGCGCCTTTTTTTCCATATCACTGTGCAAGCCAACAGCCGCAATCTTGTGGTATTGAAGCTGAGACACAATGTTCCCGACCTGGCCGCCTCTAGTAGTAAACACTAGCGCCTTTTTCGCCCCGCTCGCGATAAGCAGAGCGGAAAGTGTGCTGATTTTACGCCGCTCCTCGCTGAAAAACGCCCAGTGACTGATACGCTCACGCAGGATTTCCTGTTCCTCAGTTTCAAGAGTAATCAACGCCTCGCCCAACAGCGGGATGAGTCGCTCACGGCTTTGAGGAGACATGGTTGCTGAACACGCCAGAGTCTGACGCGCCGGAGCTTGGCGCGGGTTTATACGCTCCAGAAGCATGGTTGTTTCAGTGAGAAGCTCATCAGAGATAAGCCGGTCCCCTTCGTCCAGAACGAGCGCCTCAACCCGACTCAGCTTGAGCTTACCCATACGCTCAAGCTGGAGCAGTCGCGCCGTGTTTCCCACAATAACATCCGGCTTGTCTTTTTTAAGCGTCTCGATCTGCCTACTCATGTTGGCCGCACCAATCAGCAGACTCACACAGTACGGTTTATCCTTTAACAAGAAATCCGCTTCCTGTTTAATCTGAGAACAAAGCTCCAGCGTAGGCGCAATGATGAGGACGCGGGGAAACGCGCCTCCTACCTCAGCAATAAGCAGGCGCTCAAACAACGGCAGGAGGTAGGCGAATGTTTTCCCCGTACCTGTGGCTGAACGAAACAGCACGTTTTCCCCAGCCAAAACACGCGGAATAACCAGGTGCTGTATCTCCGTTGGCGCGTTTATGCCCCGCACGCCAAGCCGCTCAACAAGGAAGGACGAAAGACCTAAATCAGCAAATGTCATTACAAAGGTATACCTTAGATTCCACTCTCTGCATAGTACGACGCGCTTAGTCATACCAAAGCAGGGATCGCAGGCGCTGTCATCGTATTGAACCTTGCCCCTAATCAGGGCTTAAAGGGTGAAGTCGGCGAATGGTTCGTGTCATTAGGTGTCAGATTAAGAGTAGAAAAATCCCCATCTGAGAGCGGCAGGTTGAAAAGATAGTGATTCTTTATAGAACACATCTTTTCAGTCAGCGCATCAAACGCCGCCTTGCATTTTTCGGTCATAGCCGCCGTTCTCCTACTGTTCTGCGCTTCCGTCAATATACTATCAGCCTCAGCAGTCAGCGTTACAAGGTCCATAACTTCAGCATAGGGAATGTTCCAGGTTGCTGCATTTGTCTTTAAGACCATACTCCAATTTTTAGCCATAATAAGCTGATTCTTCCGCCCGTTGGGAAGCCACGTATTTCTAATCCTGAGGCGGAATATTTCCTTGATCAACATATCAATATGCTGCCTATTCTCATCGCTTATTTCCTCAGCGCGTATCGCCACATCACTTATATTTTCTATACTTGCCGCTATCTTATTGATATTGTCCGCCAGTTCCGCCGTTATACTTTCAAACGGTTCCTTATGGTCCATGATCCGCTGAGTTTCAGAAGGCATATCACCAGAACTCTGCTTAACTTGCCCGCTTATAATGAGCGCGTCAATAGTTTTCAGTATCTCTTGGTTCCTATTATTCTTTTCTCGATCCGATAAGGTTTCCGCCACGTTATCAATATCATTCACCAATGCTATGGCGCCTTGTTCCTGTGAGGTAAAAGACGGCACTATGTTCCTCGTAATCAAAAAGGTGACAAGAGAGGACAGCAACAGTATTCCAATGCTGACTCCAAGAATAATAAATAAGTAACTATTCACTTCGGCAGATATAAGCGCTATCGGCAGCAGGGATACCAGATAATAATCCGCGCCAGGTATATACGCAGAGTAGATAACATACGTGCTGTTACGCCCCGCAAACGCAGCTTGCGTAAAGATAGCTGCACGGTAAGAATCAAGATTGGTTTTTTGAAAGAAATTCGTTTCCAGAGGCATAGCGCCATCCGCATCAATGATACATATTCCATTTTTGTCCAGCACATACATCTTGGCCTGTCCGCTTCTCGTTTTAAGCATATCCTCAAGCGACTCAACCGTAATTTCTTCGCATATAACACCCATATCCTGACCCACCTCGTCAAACAGTGTCATAGAAAGCATAATGACAAACTTCCCATAACTTATGTCAAAATACGGCTCAGAATACGCGATCTCTCCGTTCTTTGCTTTTGTAGCAATAAACCATGGGCTGACGGTCTGATCATACGCGGGATCATCTGGCGACCAGCCATCGTTAAACACTAAATAGCCATCAGGCTGATTCCATCCACTATTGTTTGAATAATAGAGAAGGAATACATCCGGCACGATTTTCATCATCTCAATAAAAAACTTCTGCATAACATCGTGCGGGACAGAGCCTTCGTATGTTTCAAGCAATATCTTGACGCCAGTTGCCGAGTATCTGACAAAGTCTTCGTATGTCTTTAATATATAAAGCATATGTTCTTGCAAACGGCTTACACGCTCTTTTGTGGAGAATTCAATCTGTCTATGTATATTTGAACTGAAATTCATAAAAAAGAATACCATTATTGTTATCGTGGCAACCATGATGGTACTCATATATATCAGTGTGAATAATGTAGTGAAAGATGATTTCGTTTTCATATAGTCTCCTTATGAGTATAAAAAACTGTTCTACAATCCGTTACCGAATAAATATCGCACATATACTCAAGCTGATTAAAACTATAGATCGATATATGTGTGTATTGAACAAAGGTTGATAAAAAATAGTACCGTTATACTTATCGTGGTAAACGTGATAGTGTCCACAGAGATCAAGGTGAATAACATGATGAAAGATGGTTCAGTCTTTATATGGTTTTTATAACTCATACACCTATTCTACTATATAGGCAAAAGAGCGTCAAGCGATCTTCAAAGCTAAATCGCCCATACCTTCTGACAGGAACACCGCTATAAGGGAAACTCATTCCTGCGTTGGATAAATAGTACCATTACCGGCAATACCATGAGATAGATAAACCGATTGCGCCAGATATTCCGGCGTATGATTTTCACATGCATACTGCTTCTGCTTTTATAGATACTGTAACTCTTTCACACTGTCAGCACTTCGGTGGAGGCTTTCTTTGACTTGCTCATAATGCCTACCCATAATAGCCATAAAAAGCATATCAACAACAGCAAGCTGGATTATGCGCGAACTCATTGCCCCAGAACGCACCGCTGCTTCCGGCGAACAAACAGCTAACACAATATCCGCTAAAGATACAACGCGACTCGGGCCAGACTTGGTAATGGCAATGGTTTTTATACCACGCTCTTTTAAAAAACGCATACAGGAAATAATTCCCCGCGTCTTCCCAGAGTACGAAATAAATACCGCCACGTCATCAGCACTCAGCGATGATGCAGCCGTAAATTGCAGATGTATGTCAGTATATGCAAGGCTGTACTTGCCAATGCTCACCAACTTCTGCTGCATATCCTGCGCCACAAGCCCCGATGCGCCAAAACCAAATAGGTCAATGCGATGAGCGCGATCCAGTAACTCTACCGCAGCTTCAAATGCAGCAATGTCAAGCAGTTTACCGGTTTCCTCAATGGCGCAAATATGATTGCCGAGAACCTTATCAATGAGTTCCTGCGTTGAATCCGAAGGATTTATGTCGGAATAGCTGCCATCATCAAGACTCGTCTGCGATGTGCGAAGAAGTTCATAGGTAAGCGCACTTTTAACACTTTTGAAACCGTCAAAACCAATCTTTTGACAGAAGTGCACAATACCAGCAGAACTAGAATTGGTCTGTTCCGCTATCTGTACTATCGATAGCTTCAAAACAGCATCAGGATTGCTTATAAGATAGTCCGCTATACGGCGTTCAGCCTTTTTAAAGTTGCCAAGTTGTTCCCGTATCCGGGTAACGAGTCCTGTCATGTCCCATCTCCATAATGATAAAGTAAATAGCGCGTTCGTAATCGCTGAAACAAAGCTGCGCCTTTTTCACACGCAGCAAGATACGCTTCCCCGCCATGAACGCGGAGTGTGTCACAGCCAGTAAGCAGGTCGATGAAGCAGCGGCTCTGTTCCGCTGATGGTTCGCGCCATGCAAAACACGCGCCGCCCTGATCGCGCACTGCCTGGATCAGAGCAACCCCCGTTTTAACCGCAGCAAACACCGTGCGGTCAACAACATGCGCCTGTACGCCGCGACAATACTCACCGCAGTACTTCGATGACCAGGGCTTGAAATACGCTGGTCTGAAGATAACTCCGGGGATATGTTGGACGTTAAGCGTTTCCGCCAGCGCCTCAGCATCAAGCCACGGCGCGCCGATCAACTCAAACGGACGTGTTGTACCGCGCCCCTCAGAAACGTTAGTGCCTTCAAAAAGACAGGTTCCCGGATACAGTATCGCCGTGTCTATAGACGGTATGGCTGGACTGGGATTCACCCACGGAATACCCGTTTCATCGCCATACTGGTCACGCCGCCAGCCAGCAACAGGAACCACCCTCAGATCACAGCCAATATCAGCGTTGAACAGTCCCGCAAGCTCTCCCATAGTCATCCCATGTCGCTGAGGAATGGCAGCACATCCAATGAAACTGAGAAACTCGTGCGTGGGAATGTTGCCTTCAACCGTAACGCCGTTGATAGGATTGTAGCGGTCAAGTACCACAAAGAGCTTACCAGCAGCAGCAGCAGCTTTCATGGCCCCAAGCATTGTGGAGATAAACGTATAGTAACGGCATCCAATGTCCTGAATGTCAATAACCAGTGCGTCGATGTCATCAAGGTGATAGGTAATGGCAGCGGTATCTCCGCTATAGAGGCTATAGACCGTAACACCAGTGCGCGGATCAATGGAGGAGTCAACAGATGCGCCGTCGTCGATATCGCCACGAACCCCATGTTCAGGCGAGAAAAGCGCGGTGAGTAAAAAGTCCCGACGCAGTATATCTATGGTAGATACAAGGGTAGCAGTCAAACCCGTGGGCGCGGTAATCAAGCCCAACCGCAAACCCCGCAGCCCGAAGTCCTCGTGTAACAGCCGGTCAATGCCGTTTTGTACTGCAGGCATCATCTTCATCCTCCTCGTTTGTTCCTTATGAAGTCCCACAGAGTGGGAACAAACGTTTTTCTTTATACCAATAATAACATACTACAGATGAAATACAATTGCAAGCAATTTTGAAGAAAAAGAAAAAAAATGTCGAGAGGTATTGACAGCTCTTATCAGATGGGTATATGGTTACCGCACACCATTAGCCGACGTTTCATGAGCAGCTATCGTCATTGATCAGGCGCGCTCCACAGTCATACGCCAGCCTGCTGACATGACTCATGTCGCAGACGCCGCGGCGCGTACTCCTGCAGCGCTTTTGTGGATGAGCGTGAACTTCAGCCACGCTGCCTGCTTCCATTTTTGCCATCTTCCACATACGTAGTGCGTAATGGTTGCGGTTGTTTACGACCCATCGTGATTACCTCCTATTGTTTCATCTTTGACGAATTCTGCCATGTTACCTAATAAACCCGGGCAAAAGAGTATCTCCAAGAATCAGTCTGTTTACCATACCATAATCTTTACTGGAGATACCCTTTTATCGCTGAGTATACGCTGACAGACGCCGGGCTATTGAGACTTTACTTTCGGCGGGGCCGGCGGGGGCGCAGCGGGCTGCCGTATCACGTATACCGGCGGATTTTGCCCATTTTTTGGAACAATTCTGTTCTTTCCTTCATTGAGTACCATTGGCACAGGCTGAGGTTCTTGAGCATTCATATTATTCTCCTCCTAATTCGTCATTAAATTTGAGAAATGTAACCATTTCTACATTATGTAGATCTATCAGTATCTTGTCAACCGTTTCTAATGGTATGGCGGATGTATCTTCACTAACAAGCCATCTAGCTCGCTCAAGGACAAAATGCCCTTGTTGTGGATTATTAGGCCACAGTAACGGCCACCCCATTATCCTCCGCCCATCCTTTAAATCCAAAATAATATATCTTTTCGTTTTTGAAAATGCCCCATACCATTCGGAAGGATAAGAAGTCTTACTCGTTATTTTTCTTTTTCGCAAGACGTTATGTATTATATCATTATTGTACAAATATGACCATACAAGGCCGATAACAAGCGCAATAATAACCGACCATACCGTTTTGCTTAATTGATTCCACTCACCGATTGCAAAGCCATTGCCGATAGCCATAAGGATTATCCCCAGTAGTTCTACCAGGGCATTTATGATTATCGTATATATCAGGGCAATCACCACAGCCTCAAACTCGGATTTTTTGGGGAATGAGGTTAACGAGTAAAACAAAAAAGAAGTGATAAACCCAGGCAACAAAAAAGTAAAAAGTGCGACTAATTCATTAGTAATCATACTCATAGTGTCATTCTATCCCCTTTTTGTAACATTATAATAGCCTTCGGTTTCACCGATACCCTCGTAACTGTTTTGAACTCCGCTCATTCAGCGTGGAACCCCCATTCGGTTTAGAACAGAACGAGGCAGCCTGGTAACCGAATCACCGGACCTTTGGAAAGGAATACGGCGAAGCCCTTTGTGCAAACACCGTTTGTTACGGCATATACAGACGGGCTTCGCGCGCATTACGGTACGACAGTGCTGACTATTGCGCTCCACGGACCTTGCTGACCTTTGGCGTTTTCGTAAGCCACTGCATAATGCACGGGTTTACCTTGGTCGCTTGGATCCCAGTTGAACTTTTCCTGAGTACTGCGTTTGAATTTCGTCTTGGAAAGGTCTTCTGGAGAAGCTGGGGTTATTCCATCGAACTGCCACGCATAGCGCACACCGTAAGCATCTGCGGGTTTTTCCTTTTTGTTGGTTACAGGATTGAGTACCGTAACCTTATGTTGGAACTTACCCGAAGGCTCCACTTCCACGTTTGGGCGGCTTGTGGGAGCCGGATGCCGAGTTGGGGTCGTATCCTTAGCATGAAGCCCTAAATCGAGACGGTCTTCTGCGGTAATCGCGCCTGTTACGTTAGGGTTGATGTACGTATTGACCACCCAGCGGATATTGGCCGTGTTTTCCTTCTGAAGCCGCCGTGCTTTTTCAACTACGATACTTGTGCGGGTTTCTGGATTATCCGCCTCATCCCGTACAGCAGTCCATTCGGTATGACCATCGGTTAATCTCGTCTTTGCTGCATCAGGAATTCCCCATGCAGTGGCTTTTTGAATGACTAAAGCAACGAAATGGTCTACGAAGCGTCGATAAGCGGCCAGCGTTGTTGGTACATAATCGCCTGGCATATACACCTCCTTTTTAGTTTTCTGGGCGAAGTCCGCCCTTTTGCCGTTTTTCTTGTTTTACGGCTGATACTAAGGACTATACTACAATAAGATCAACCTGTCAAGTCCTTTTTTAAAATTTTTATCGCTCGCTCGGCTCTTTCGCCGGCAGGCTTGTTTGCCTTACAGACATGTGTAAGAGTCTTACACATATGTGTAAAGGTCTTACAGAAGGTTTTATGCTATCATCGGCAGCCTATAATGTAACTTTTGCGATTCATCGTTCTGCTTTGAGCATTACTTATCGTGTTAAAAGAGCCGATGTTCTTGTTTAGCATGCAGAGGATAGGTGCATGGCTGTCTCTGACCTGGAAGTATCAGAGTAAGCTCGTGCCATCCAGTGCTGCTATTTGGCATAGGTTCTGCTGCTGGACAGCCCTCATGCTTGGCTTGGCATAGTGCTTTACTGACAGGCAGCTTGACTTTCCTGTTCGGTTCCATCATACTACTCCAATGAAAGCATAGCAAGCTGAGCATACTGGATGTGAAGCTATGCCTGAACCAGTGTATACTGGTTTAAGAGCTATCCGTTGGCGTAGTCAAGGAGTGGTGTAAAGTAAAGCTCGTGTGAGCTATACCACACAAGGAGTTTGATATGAAGAAGATAGGTCTCTGTCTGGTGTGTGTGTTGTGTTCGGCATTCGCGCTGCCCACGTAGAGCATGAGGAGTGAGTTTGAGACAGCGGTTGCGAATGGACAAGTTACCATTACCGGTTACCATGGCGATGCGCAAGATGTCCACATTCCAGACCAAATAAACGGGCTGCCGGTTACCGCCATTGGGGAGGAGGCGTTTGCTGAGATGCCCTTAACGAGTGTAACGATTCCGAACAGTGTTACCAACATCGGGTATGGGGCGTTTGCTAATACGCGATTAACGAGTGTAACGATTCCAAACAGTGTTACCAACATCGGGGATTCTACGTTTGATGATGATGTGGAGATAATCCGAGTGGACGACGGGTCAAAGAAGAGTTTGTCTATGTCTCCGGTACTCACGGTGTGAATAACACTGGCTATACTTTTTACTATTTATATATCAGTCCTTCTGACAATGATTCTTGAGGAAGGGATGTATTGGGAGATAAGGTTTTATATGATGGGCAGTCATTCAGGTATGCTGTTCCTTATACTGGAACATGGGATATTATGGCAGAAGATAGTGATGAGGGTACGTATACACGCCGTCTCAGTATCGCTGCTGATATAACATTGACGCTGACCCCTGAATGATTTGGATTAGGTGGCATTGTGGGTGGTGCAAGGAGCAAAGCTGGTGTGGGCTGACACACAAGGAGTTTGATGTGAAGAAGACAGGGCTATTTCTGGCGTGTGTTTTGTGTTCGGGAGTCGTACTGTTTGCGCAGAACGTGAGTGTTTAGCGCAAAAGTGCTGGTAAAGAATACTTGACAGCGGGACTGACGGCCATTATCATACAAACATGACGGTAGAACACATCATTGGACAACGTTTCATTATTGGCCTTGACGGGCCTGCCCTTACGCCGGAGTTTCGGCGGCTGGTTAGGCAGTACAAGGCTGGTAACGTCATTCTGTTCAGGGAGAACCTGCAAAGTGCAGCTCAGGCAAAGGCGCTCTGCGATGATATAAAAGCCTTTATAATAGAAGAAACGGGTATTGCCCCTTTCATTGCCATTGATCAAGAAGGTGGCAGAGTTAGCCGCCTGCCTGCTGACATGACTAATGTTGCGAGTGCGGCGGACCTTGGCGCTGCTGGGAGTGCGGCGCTTGTTGAGGCAGTGGCGCTTACTGCTGCGGAGCTTGGGCGGATTGGCGTGAACGTTAATCTTGCGCCCGTGCTTGACGTGAACTCCAATCCTGCAAACCCGGTTATTGGTGACCGCAGCTTTGGCGTAACACCGGAGTTTGTCGCGGACTTTGGGTCAGTGGCAGTTGCGGCTTGGGAACGTGCTGGTATCCTGTGCTGTGGCAAGCATTTTCCCGGGCATGGCGACACTAGTGTGGATTCTCACCTTGCACTTCCCTGTGTTGACAAGACCCGTGTTGAGCTTGAGGCAGTAGAACTGCTTCCGTTTCGCCGTGCCATTGCGTGTGGCATACCTGCATTGATGAGTGCGCATATCCTGTTTCCGCAGATAGAGTCGGCCGGGGTTCCGGCAACCATGTCGAAAACCATCATTACTGGCATATTGCGGGAAGAGCTTGGGTTTAAGGGCTTGGTACTGAGCGATGCGATGGAAATGAACGCCATTAAGCAGTACTATGGCACTCCGGCAGGCTGCATTGAAGCGATTCGTGCTGGTGTAGACATAGTGCTGGTGTGCCACGATGTTGCGCTCATGGAAGCCAGTCTCGTTGCTATTGCCGAAACCTATACCAATGGCGGCTTTGACCGCGCTGCATTCGATGCTTCACTAGAGCGGATTGTCCAATACAAGAAAAAGTATATACCTGAGCTTTTACACAATACCTTAGCGCTTGATGTTTTATCGGATAAAGCGCGGGCTGAGTGCAGTGGCGATAGCTTGTCGCAAGCCACTACTGAACAGTGCAATGCGGCTTCATGGGACATTGACGGTAAGACTGCGCTCGAAATCGTAACGATTATTAACAGTGAAGACCACAAAGTTGCGCCAGCGATTCAGAAGATACTACCGGAGATTGCGGCGCTGGTTGAAGACATTGTTATCGCGTTCAAAAATGGCGGCAGGCTCATCTACATTGGCGCTGGCACTTCGGGGCGGCTTGGTGTATTGGACGCCTCTGAATGTCCGCCCACCTACGGCGTTGACCCCAGCATGGTGCATGGTCTCATTGCTGGTGGGAATGACGCGCTCACCCGCTCGATTGAGTCTGCCGAAGATCGCGCTGAGGCTGGTGTTGCGGACCTCAAGAGCATTAAGTTTACAGAGGCTGATGTTCTTGTTGGCATAACAGCGTCAGGAAGCGCCCCCTACGTTCTTGGCGCACTTGAATATGCTGCTGGCATTGGCGCTATAACTGCTGCGATAAGCTGTAACGCTGCCTCCAAGACCTTTGCCATTGCCAGACACCGGCTCTATGCTGATGTTGGTCCTGAAGTAATTACTGGTTCTACACGCATGAAGAGTGGCACGGCGCAGAAGCTCATCCTTAACGCGCTATCCACAGCCAGCATGATTCGCATCGGCAAGGTTTACAAGAATCTGATGGTTGATCTTCGCCCGGTCAACCAGAAGCTAGTGCAGCGTTCCCTGCGCCTGATCCGCGAAGTTACCGGCTGTTCGGCGGATACAGCGGTGCGTGTTTTTGCCGCTGCGAACCAAGCGCCGAAGACCGCCATTGTGATGGTACTATGTGGCGTTGACTGCGCCACTGCCGAGGGGCTACTTGTCGCTGCTGGTGGGCATATCGGCAGAGTGAAGCAGCTGCGCGGTCGACTAGGCTAGTTGCGATTGCGCTCTAGCGCTACCAGTGCCGGACATTGGACACCACACCAGTGCTACAATACTGGATAGCCGATACTAAAATAGGAGGATCATTTGGCTAAACAGTTTAACGCTTCAGGAACCAAGATACTGTTCCCTATTGGGGGTAAACTGGTATTAATTATCTCTTTGCTCCTGCTCATCTCTCTCTCCACTATCACGATACTGGTGTCGGTATTCATGAGCACCGACATAAATGCCACGTCGGAAAGAACTAACTCCACAGTGAATCAGCATTCCGCGACTGAGGTGGAATCTCTTATTAAGATGCTCCGTGCCGATATCCTGACTCTTCTCAATATACTCTCAGCCATACCCGATGAGGCCCTTATGCAAGAAGCAGCGCGTTACTTCTTTGATCAGAATACGCATATCGCCGCTATTGTTACTTCGGAACTGGTAGATAACTGGGAACTTATTAACAGTAACTTCTTTTCATCAAATGGGGTTCAGCCTGAGTGTGTACCTGCTTTTATAGAACAGAACACCGATGCGGTAAGACGAGCTGAGTTTGGCACGGAGCTGCTCAAAAACGGGACACCGGTCTTTGGGATACCGATGCTCGTACTGCTCGGCGCGTGGCGAAATGGGGTAGCAATGGTGGTGTTCTTCTCGGCTGAGAACATCAGTGAGAACTTTGGTACTAGTACGAATGCCTCGTTCATGGTCAACGAGACAGGCGACGCGCTTATACATCCGGATCAGGAACTGATCAGAAACGGCGCGAACTTGAGTAACAATGTTTTGGTGCAGATGGCGCTGAGAACTACGGAACGGCAGGTCCAGGCGCAATACACGGACATAGACGGGGTTACGTATTTCGGCGCATTTCAGAAACTCAGCGTGGCTAACCTTACCGTGTTCACCTATATCCAATACGATGTGGTCTTTGAGGGAATCTTGGCCACCACGCGGCGGAATATCTACCTAACTGTGGCAGTGCTTTTTCTCTCGATTCTGTTCATCTGGTTTTTCTCAAAAACCATCAGCAAGCCCCTTGATGTGCTAACCGTGGCGGCAAAGCGGATCGAAGAAGGGGATTATCATCTTGAACTGAGGACTAAAAGTCAGGATGAAATCGGCGTGCTTATGCAGAGCTTTATCAACATGAGTCATGGTCTTGCAAACTTTGAGCGCTTTACCAACAAGGCGATAGTCCGTGTGGCGCGAAAGGGTAAGTTATCGCTTGGCGGTGTTACCAAGATGGCTACGGTTGCCTTTATATTCATCCGGGACTTCAGTGAAATAGCCAAAAGGCTTAATGCCACTGAACTTGTCCAGTTCATCAATGAGTATATGCAGAGAACAGTGCCTTGTATCACGAATACCAGCGGTGTGGTAGATAAGTTTCTCACACATGGCGGTATTATCGTGATGGCGCTCTGGGGTACGGTTGACTCGACAGGCAGTCCAGAGGGTGATGCGCTCAACTGTATGCGAGCTGTTCTGATGATACGGGCTTCTTTGAAGAGTCTTAATCAGGAATGGAAAGGTAAAGTACCGCTTATCAAGATGGGCTGCGGTATCAACATAGGGGAACTGGTTGCGGGGCAGATGGGGTCTGACGACCGCATTGAGTACACAGTGATTGGGGATACGGTGAATCTTGCAGCGCGTTTTGAGGGGCCAAACGATATCTTCGATACAGATATTCTTATTACTGAAAACGTTTATAAGCTTATAGGCAAGTATCTTCTTATCGAAGAAATGCCCAATATCGAGGTAAAGGGGAAGGTAGATCCCCTGAGAGTTTTTTCAGTGGTGAATATGCATGACAAGGCTCAAGCCGCACAAATCCTGAAAGACCTTGAGAGTATCCCGAAAACCTCGTCGCTCATAAGCCGGCGCTGTGTGGGACCGAGCGGCCCACACACCATGGCGGAAGTGAGGGAACGCTGGTAATGGCTACTTAATAGCGAATTCCAGTGCCGAATCTAGCCTGAGATCAATGCCTTCAAAGTCTTTTGGGCCAAGGGTCAGGTTAATCATCTCCGAAGGCTGAACATGGGTTTTCTTCACGCTCTTTATCACGCGGTTATCAATACGCAGCTCCAGAAGCGCGTCAGTTTTCACAATGAGGGAACGCAGATACACCTTGTTCTCTACATGGGGATTGAGCTTACCCGGGTTCACATAGCGCGTGTTCGACCCGGCCTTGACCCGTATCTGTACCGAAGGACGCACGCCTTTCAGCCATTCCGCAGCAAAACGTCCAGCGCGGCGGGCTTCTTCCGTAACCCAGTCAACAAGATCATGCACGTGAAGCACGTTGCCGCAGGCAAAGACCCCATCCACGTTGGTCATAAGGAACGAATCCACCAACGGGCCGCTGGTTGTACTATTCAGTTCAACGCCCGCATCCCGCGACAACTCGTTCTCTGGCACTAGACCAACCGAAAGTAGAACCGTATCGCAGTCAATGCAAAAACGCTTTTCCGGCAGGAGACTCCCGTTTTTCATAGGCGTTACTTCCACACCCTCAACGCGGTCATTGCCAAAGATGTTGGTAGTATGACTTGAAAGATAAAGGGGTATCTTGAAGTCATTGAGACACTGAACGATGTTCCGCGTGAGACCCGCTGGATACGGCATGATCTCGACCACAGCTTTCACCTGACAGCCAGCCCAGGTCATGCGCCGTGCCATGATAAGGCCGATGTCGCCCGACCCGATGATCACAACATTCTTGCCTGGTATATAGCCCTCGATATTCACCAGACGCTGGGCAAGGCCAGCGGTATACACGCCGGCAGGACGGGAACCAGGTATTCGCACATTGCCACGATTGCGCTCACGACACCCCATCGCCAAAACCACTACCCGCGCATGGATACGCAGAACACCCAGATGTGGAGACACACCTATCAGGTTTTTGCCAGCACCCTCGGTGTGGAACTCGGTAACCGTTGTGTTGAGAAAGACAACAACACGAGACTTGAGTATTTGTTCGATAAAACGACTGGCGAATTCCGGGCCGGTGAGTTCTTCGTTAAATTCATGAAGACCAAAACCATTGTGAATACACTGCATGAGGATGCCGCCCAGATGATCCTCACGCTCAAGCAAAGCACAGGAAAAGCCGGCCATATCCAATTCTAGCGCTACTGCCATACCCGCCGCACCCGCACCAATCACCACCGCATCGTATTGCAACTCTTTCACAGTTCCGCCTCCAGTAAACGGCTTTCTCCACCATGTTTGGTAATGTCATGCCAGGACAAGCCCGTTTCTCGCATGATGATTTTGATTATCTTATAGGCACAGAAACCACCCTGACAACGCCCCATCTGAGCACGGGTGAAATACTTCACGCCATCCAGCGTAGTATGCCCGATACGTATGGCCTCAATGATTTCAGCCTCGCTCACCTTCTCACAACGACATACGATGTTCCCCCATGCCGAGTCTTTAGCAATAAGTGCGTCCAGCTCAAAGGGCGAGATTTCCCGCGCACGCTTTCGTTCACCTATCAACGGGTCAAAGTCGCTTTTTTCAGTGAGATCAAGCCCCATACCCTTGAGCAAGTCTTTCACATACTCTCCAATGGCCGGGGACGCAGTAAGCCCTGGCGACTGAATCCCAGCCACCTGCACAAGGGCTGGTGTTTTCTTTGATGGCTCAATATAAAAATCTTGCCCAAGAAACGGACGTAACCCCGCAAAGTTTGTAATCACATCATTCCGGCTGAGAGACGGAACCATCTTCTTACCCGCATCCAGAACCTGCTCAAGCCGTTCCGTACTGGTAGAATAATCGATTTTACTTTCCGTGTCATCAGCCGTTGGTCCTACCAATACGGTTCCTTCAACAGTAGGAATCACGAGTATTCCCTTTGATACTGGCGTTGGCGCTGGAAAAAGCACTCGCTCAGGCCGCGCTTTGGTGAGCTTATCCATGAGGAAGTATTCGCCCTTTCGCGCCTTGATATGGAACTCTTCGCCACCAAAGACCCGCGAAACCTCATCTGCGAACAGTCCCGCTGCGTTAACCACGTAACGAGTGCGTAGTTCCCGCCCATCTTCCGCGCTGATATGCCAGAGCGCCGCCTCATAGCGCGCTGCCGCCACCTTATACGTAGTATAAAGCTGAACCCCGTTTTTCATGGCCGATTCAAGCAGGGCAAACACGAAGCGATATGGCTCGACTATACCGCCGCCTGGAGCGTACAGTCCGCCAGCCACGTCACTGGTGAGCTTAGGCTCCAGTTCGAGGAGCCGTTCCCGTGAACAAAGCTCAATACCAATGACACCATTTTCAACGCCCTGCATATACAGTTGTTCCACGCTCTTCATCTCATCTTCATGCATAGCCACGACAATGATACCGCAACGCTTAAAGGGGAAATCAAGCTCACGCCTAAGCTGGTCAAACATGAGGTTACCGCGCACCTCAAGCCGCGCCTTGAGGTATGTTTTGTTATGGTGAAATCCTCCGTGTACGATCCCTGAATTAGCCTTTGACGTACCGAAAGATACATCAACCGCTTTTTCAAGGATTGCCACACGGATTCGGTACATGGAAAGCCGCCGTGCAATATTAGCTCCAGAGACCCCGCAACCGATTATTGCCACATCGTAAAGGTCATCGCTTATGGGCTGAGTCCGTAGGTTTAGACTATTCATAGCCATAGTATAGCCGGTATTTTGTATGCAAGTGAAGAGGGTGTGCGTGGAGTATATACACGCTTCCCCAACTGCGTATGGTGTTATACTCAAGCCATGAACACAACCACCACCAAACAGAGCATTGTGGCAGCCAGACTCCCCTGCGCTAAGCCTGATCACACGCGTGCGGTAAGCGTGATCACAGTCCTGCGCTAAGCCTGATCACAGTCCTGCGGTAAGCGTGATCACAGTCCTGCGCTAAGCCTGATCACAGTCCTGCGCTAAGCGTGATCACAGTCCTGCGCTAAGCCTGATCACACGCGTGCGGTAAGCGTGATCACAGTCCTGCGCTAAGCCTGATCACACGCGTGCGGTAAGCGTGATCACAGTCC
>JAIRYV010000031.1 GCA_031267685.1 Treponema sp. | reverse complement strand
ATCTGGCGTTTCCTCAAGTCCATACTAGATATTCTAGCACACCAGAAAAGAAATGTCAAGAGGTTTTAGCGAATTTTTTGAATTCTTCAAAAAAATTTTGGGGTACGCTCGGAAGGGATGTTCTGCTACGCACAGTGGAACACTTCAATGGTGTCGACGTGAACCAAGACAGATCCAAGGCTGTTAGTAAGCAGGTCAGGAAGCGGGAGCAGCGTAACAAGTCCGTGCGTATCACCAAGACTTCACTTTTTTACGTAATAGTGTTATATTCTTCTATATAATAGGGCAGCGGTGTGATGCCGTGCCATACATCATTTTTAGGAGGAAGAGCTATGGCTCAGTTAAAAGGAAGCAAAACCGAAGCTAACTTACAGTCGGCTTTTGCAGGGGAATCGCAGGCAAGGAATAAGTACACCTACTTTGCCTCCAAAGCCCGGAAGGATGGATATGAGCAGATCGCCTGTATCTTTGAGGAAACGGCGAATCAGGAGAAGGAACACGCCAAGATATGGTTCAAGCTGCTGGAGGGGATTGGCGATACCGCGACGAACCTCAAAGAAGCGGCAGCAGGTGAAAACTACGAGTGGACCGACATGTACGCTGGCTTTGCCAAAACCGCAAAGGAAGAAGGCTTTGATCGCGTCGCGTACCTCTTTGAACACATCGGCGCTATCGAAAAGGGACATGAGGAGCGTTACAAAAAGCTCCTTGCCAACGTCGAGAATGGCCTGGTCTTCTCCAAAGAACAGGACACGATCTGGCAATGCTCTAACTGCGGGCATATCGTTATTGGCAAGCAAGCGCCCGCCGCCTGTCCTGTCTGCGCCCATCCTCAGTCCTACTTTCAGGTAAAGCCTGAGAACTATTAAACCAGACATTGTGCATGGGTCTGCCCGTGTTATGGGCAATGTGCCATACTATGATGTATCCACACGCTGTTTCACGCGACAGGGCTGTTCGTGTTGCGGTGTGTGTTTATAAAGTAACACTAAAGTACAAAAAAAGCTAGATTTTTCTCCTCATATCGTTTATCATAACCGTATGAGAATTGAAACTTTTGGCGCCAGGGGTGATGGGCAGACCGACAATTCATCCGCGTTTGCCGCCGCGTTTAAGTGCGCACGTGAGCGGGGTGGGGCGGTCATCTCAGTTGGAAACGGGGTCTGGCGCACTGGGCCTCTGACACTGTTTTCCTATACCACACTTTGTCTGGAAGCTGGCGCGGTCATATCGTTCATACCAGAGCCGGCGCGCTATCGTCCTGTCCTCACCCGCTGGGAAGGCGTTGAGTGTTATGCCATGCACCCGTGCTTGTTCGCCTCGGGCCAGGAAGACATAGCACTGACCGGCACGGGTACTCTCGATGGTAATGGGCAGGTATGGTGGGATATGTTACGGCAAAAACGCGCAGCGGGACAGCGAGCGCCAGAGACGGCGCTGGAACAGGAACTTGCGGAGCGGAACAAGGGCTATCAGCATCAGGCAGGCGGCGGCGGGGGACGAAATATGCAGTTCCTGCGTCCTCCACTTGTGCAGTTCTACAAAAGTTCTGCGCTGCGTCTTGAGGGCATCACCCTGTGTAACTCCCCATTCTGGACCCTGCACCCTGTATACTGCGACAATCTTGTCATTCAGGGGATCTCCATCACGAATCCTCCTGATGCTCCGAACACTGACGGTATGGATATTGACTCCTGTCAGAATGTGCGGATCAGCGACTGTTACCTCAGTGTAGGGGACGACGGCATTGCCATTAAGTCCGGGTCTGGCGAGGACGGTCTCCGCGTGAACGAACCTTCGCGTGTCATTACGGTTCGCCATTGCATGGTGGAGAATGCGCATGGTGGTGTGGTCATTGGCAGTGAGACTGCGGGTGGTGTCTCGGCAGTACAGGTGGAGGACTGCGTGTTTCGCGGTACGGATCGGGGTATACGCATCAAGACGCGGCGGGGACGTGGCGGCGCCATACACGACCTCTCGTTCCGTAGTCTTATTATGGAAGATAATCTTTGTCCCCTGGCTATCAATATGTATTACCGTTGTGGGGCTGGGCTTTCTGACGACTATTTCAGCCTTGAACCCCAGGCAGTAAGCCTGACTACGCCATCCATACAGAACATCACTGTGTCAGACGTCCACGCCACTGCTTGTCGTGCCTCAGCGGGTTTCATCGCTGGTCTTCCCGAATCGCCGGTAAGCAAGGTTCGGATCAGCCATTGCGACTTTGCCACTGATGAGGCAAGCGAGATCAGTCCCGATGAATCTGATATGTTTCTGGGTATTCCGCCAGTCCAGGAGAAAAGCTTCCGTATACTCAACACGCAGGACATTGAGCTGACTGATGTACAGGTGCGCGGACCCGTGGAGGCGTTTTTATACCGGTAGAAGCGGTGGAAGCATGCTTAGGAGTGTGGTAACTGTGGAAAACAATGTTTGGCAAGAGAAGGACCGGTTTGATTTTGATTTTCCTTTCCTCTGTTGGGATTCTCTGTTGCCCGAATTTGTCTATCCGAATCACTGGCATACGTATTATGAAATCATCACAGTGCTGAAAGGAAGCGTTATTATCACCATTGACGGGGATAGCATAGCTGTTACACAGAATGACATAGTCCTCATAGATCCGGGACAAGTCCATGCGGTTCCCCAGACGGATTCTGGTACCATGTTACGGTTTTATCATTTTGACGGGCAGATATTTTCAAAGGATGCTCATTTGGGGGAACGGCTTTTTCAGCGGAAACCTCGTTTACGGAAGGTATCTCAGGATGAGGTTTTGTATTCTCATATTTATAAAATTATTGGAACCTTATTTACCGAATATAGAGAAAAAAAGAAGGGATTCCGGCTGGCCATCAGGTCTGGCCTTTATCAGCTAGTTCTTGCTTATCTGCGGATAGACAGTGAAGAAAACCGCATCAGTCCGGAAAAGCCGTCCCTCAACACCGAGCAGCGGCTGGAACGGGTACTCACGCTCATTTTCAGGGATTTTGATCGCTTCACCCTTGATCTGAATTCTGCCGCAGAGGAAGCTGCCATGAGCCGTTTCCACTTTGCTCGTTTTTTTAAGCGACAAACCGGCCAGAGCTTTCACTCCTATCTTACCAAAGTACGGCTGGTCTACGCCAAGCAGCTTCTGTTGATGGGTGATTTATCGCTTGATGTAGTAGCCAACAAAAGTGGCTTTTCCAGCCTTTCCAGTTTTCACCGGAATTTTAAGACTGATACCGGATGTACCCCAGACTATTATCGAAAAAATAATAAAAGCAATAAGTGAGATAAACTAAGCAATAAACGACAACCTGCTAATACAATCTCCTGATACGATCTTTACAGTGATGGGACGTATGTTCCATAGAAAGAATGGAGGAGGTTTTCTCATGAAGAAAATCAGTATGGTTGTGGCTATCTTGTTGGCCACAAGTGCTTTTGTTTTTGGGAGTGGGCAGCAGAGTAGCAGCGCTGCATCAAGCAGCGGGTCTACCCTTATAGGCATTGCCATGCCTGAAACCCATGTGCTTCGCTGGCAGAAGGACGGCGCGTCCTTGCAGCAATTTGCTCAAAGCCGGAATTATCGGGCAGAGGTGGCCTTTGGAGATGCGGATCAAAGCGTGCAGAATCGCCAGATTCAGAACTTTTTGACCAATGGCGCAAAGTTGCTGATCATCGGCGGTGTCAATGACGGCGTTGCGTCGGCGGTTGCCGATGCTGCCCGCGACCAGGTGGCGGTTATTGCTTATGACCGAATCATCCAGCAATCGGCGGATTATGACTATTACATCACCTTTAACAACTTCAAGGTCGGTCAGTTTCAAGGACAGGGCATTGAGCAGGGCTTGAATTTAGCCTCTGCCACAGCCGACAACCCCAAGTACATCACTCTCTTTGCCGGTTCGCCGACAGACGGGAACGCCTTCTTCTTCTATGACGGCGCCATGAGCGTACTTAACCCTTACATCAAGTCCGGCGTCCTCAAAGTGGTTGGGCCTTATCCTGAAACATCCAAGGACACCGCCAACTTCCAACGCATTGCCACTGAAAACTGGCAGGCCCCGGTCGCTAAAACCCGCATGGAAAACCTCCTCAGCAACGACGCCAGTGGCGTGGTGCTTGACGCAGTTCTCGCCCCCAATGACACCCTTGCCCGCGCCATTATCGAAGCATGCCTTGCTGACGCGAAATATGCCAGCAAGCTTCCGGTGGTTACTGGTCAGGACGCTGAGGCAGCCTCCACCGCAATGATCAAAAACGGCCAACAGTACATGACCGTATTCAAGGATACGAGCAAACTCGCTGAAGCGGCGATCATCCTCGCCGATCAGATACTCAAGGGTCAGACCATCAATATCCCCGGTGCGACCCTTGCCTCCGGTGATCTTCGGGAAATCGGCAACACGGGACGCAAATATGTCCAAGCCTATCTGCTTGAACCCATTCTTATCACCCGTGATAACTGGAAAGTCCCGGTAGACGCTGGATTCTATAGCGCCGACGAGATTCAGGCAAATAACCTCCAGTAGCCTCGTGGTTTAGAAAACGGTATATCCCGTGCCATGCGGAGTATACCGTTTAATCCTGAAAGTCGACACAGCCGTGGCGGAGTACTAAATGAGTGATGAATACATTCTTGAGATTGATAACTTAATCAAAGATTTCCCTGGCGTCAGGGCGCTGGACAAAGTGAACCTCAAGGTGAAGCGGGGGGAAATTCATTCTCTCTGCGGCGAGAACGGGGCAGGCAAATCCACCCTGATGAGCGCCATCAGCGGCGTCTATCCCAAAGGCTCTTACGAAGGCAAGGTGTTCTTTAAGGGACACGAAACAAACTACCATAGCGTTAAGGACAGTGAAAAAGAAGGGCTCGCCATCATCCATCAGGAACTAGCTTTAAGCCCTTATCTTTCTATATATGAAAACATTTTCCTTGGGCATATGAAAACCCGGTTTGGAATCATCAAGTGGGATACCTATATAAAAGAATCGCAAAAGTATCTTGATCGAGTGGGGCTAAAGGAAAACCCTGCCACAGTGGTGAGCAAAATGGGTGTCGGCAAGCAGCAGCTTGTGGAAATCGCCCGGGCGCTCTCGAAACACGCGGAACTGCTGATTCTGGACGAGCCGACTTCCTCCCTCAACGATGACGAGAGCGCGAAGTTGCTCGATCTGATTCTGGAGTTCAAACGTCAGGGCATTACTTCGATTATGATTTCCCACAAGCTCAACGAGGTTCTCAAGATCGCCGACTCAGTAACGGTTCTGCGGGACGGGAAGTCGATCTCCACCTTTAACGTCAAAGAGGCGAAGCTGACCGAAGCCATGATCATAAAGGACATGGTAGGCCGCGACCTGACCCACCGCTTCCCGGAGCGTTCCAGCGTTCCTGGCGAGACAGTGATGGAAGTGAAGAATTGGACGGTGTACCATCCTGAGTACCACGCCATCAAGGTGGTGGATTCTGTTTCTTTTTACCTGCGAAAAGGGGAGATACTCGCCTTCTGTGGGCCCATGGGCGCGGGGCGCACTGAGCTGATGATGAGTCTTTACGGTAATTCTTACGGTTTCCACAGTGAGGGGGAACTTTTTATTCACGGGAAGAAAGCTTCCCTGAATTCCGCACGAACGGCCCTTGTCGAGGGCTTGGGGTATGTTTCTGAAGACCGGAAAAACCTCGGTCTTGTTTTAATTCAAAGCATCAAAAACAACATATCATCATCGTCTTTGTCAAAGCTGTCTCAATTCGGCGTTGTCGCGGCGCAGAGGGAACTTGAGGAAGCTGAAAAATACCGGAATGATCTCCGCATTAAAACGCCTTCGATCAATCAGCTTGTCCGCAATCTTTCCGGTGGGAACCAACAGAAGGTTGTATTAAGCCGTACCCTGTTAGCTAATCCTGATATTTTTATTGTTGACGAGCCGACTCGTGGGATAGACATCGGGGCGAAAACCGAGATATACCAGATACTCAACGATCTTGTTTCGCAAGGTAAGAGCGTCATCATGGTAAGTTCGGAACTTCCCGAAGCTCTGGGAATGGCCGACCGTATCTATGTGATGAACGAGGGAAAAATCAAGGGTATGCTCAACCATGATGAGGCAACTCAGGAAAAGATAATGCACATGGCTTTAGTTAATTAAGAAGATATCGTTAAAGGAGTTTTTATGAGTGATTCAGGGGCGCGCAAAAGTAACATTGGAAATCTGATCAAGAATAACATCAGAAATTATTCCATGTTTATCATGCTGGCAGTCATAATGGTTATTTTTGCTTTTCTTACTAGGGGAACTAATTTTAATTCCCGTAATTTTACTAATATCTTTATCCAATACAGCTATGTGCTTATTCTAGCGGTTGGCATGGTGCAAGTGATCATCATCGGGGGTATAGACCTCTCCGTGGGATCCGTCTGCGCCTTTGTTGGAGCCATCAGCGTAATGGTGTATAATACGGGCATCGGCATCATCCCAACTCTGCTTGTCGCTCTGATTATCGGAGCTGCTATCGGCGCGTTTCAAGGCGTCTGGATCGCCTACCTGCAAATCCCCGCCTTCATCGTTACCCTCGCCGGTATGCTCCTCTTCCGGGGGCTTACCTATATCATCACGAAGGTAAATCCCATTAACCCCCATGATGATGTCTATAAACAAATGGCCTCCGGTTTCCTTAACTTCCCTGGTTTTGAAATCCATTACGGCGGGCCTATCGAGGGGTTTAGATTCGGCGCGCTTCCCGAAGAATTGGCGGGAAACTTTAGTATAGGAACCGTGTATCTCAGCGCGTTGTTGATCGGCGTCATCGTTATCGTTCTTTACATCGTTACCGAAGTCCTTTCCCGCAAAAACCGTCTCAAGAATAATTTTGAAGTTACGCCCATACCGCTCTTCGTGGGAAAAGTGGCGCTCATCAGCGCTCTGGTGATCTTTCTTTCCCAGCGCTTTTCAACATACCGAGGGCTGCCTATCGTCGTTATCGTGTTGGGCATAACCATCTTTATCTTCAATTTTATTATGAAGAATACCGTTCTTGGCCGCTATATTTACGCAGTGGGTGGAAATGCTCGCTCTGCAAAATTGTCGGGTATCAATTCAGAACAGGTTGTGTTCATTGTTTTCTCCATTATGGGCTTACTCTCAGGACTTGCCGCAGTTGTTTCCACTGGCTATATGAACTCCGCCCTGCCCCAGGCTGGCAATCTCTTTGAAATGGACGCTATTGCCGCCTGTTATATCGGCGGGGTCTCCGCATCGGGCGGCATCGGCACGGTGGTGGGCGTCATCGTTGGGGGACTGGTCATGTCGGCCATTAACAACGGCATGTCCCTTATGAACCTCGGGCAGCACTGGCAGTATGTGGTCAAAGCAGCGGTGGTGATCCTCGCGGTACTCTACGATGTGTATACGCGGCGCAAGACTGGCTTGGGATGAGTTGCACGGCAATAAAAGCACAAAATGAGATATAGTTAAGCAATAAATGGAAACATCTTGAGAATCTATGCTGATACTCTTTTTCTATAGGGGCGTATGCCCCATAGAAAAAGACAGGAGGTTTTTCATGAGAAAAATCAGTATTACACTTTTGGTTCTCCTTTTAACAGGGAGTTTTGCGTTTGCCGGTGGTGGCTCACAAGCGGCTTCCAGTGGCAAAAAGGTGATCGAGTTCTGGCACATCCAGACTACGGAGCCAGCGCCTACTTTTATCGCAAACGCGGTCAAGCGCTTTGAGACGGCAAACCCGGACTACCAGGTCAACATCACTATTACGGCTAACGATGCCTATAAACAGAGAATCGCCGTGGCCATGTCGTCGGGAACGCTACCGGACGTATTCATGTCATGGACCGGTGGTACCACCAACAGCTATGTCAAGGCCGGCAAACTTGTCGATCTTACCCCTTATTTCAATGCCAACAACTACAAGAGCAAATTTCTTGATGCCGGCATTGCTCAGGCCACGATAGACGGCAAAATCTACGGATTCCCCTGCGAAAACGCGGCTATCGAGGGTCTCTGGTACAACAAAGATCTTTTCGCCAAGTTTAACATCAAAGTTCCAACCACTATCGCGGAACTGGAAGCGGCCTGTGATACGCTCAAGCAAAACGGCATCACCCCCTTTTCCTTGGCTAACATGACCAAGTGGACAGGGATGATGTACTATCAGACGCTGCCCGCTCGCCATTCCGGACTCCAACCCTTTGCCAAAGCCCTAGATGGTTCCGGTACTTTTGAAGACCCAGCTTTTATCTGGGCAGCAGACAAGATTCAGCAGTGGGTGCGGAAAGGCTACTTCAACGATGGCTTCAACGGTCTTGACGAAGATTCTGGCCAGTCACGAGTGCTTCTCTACACTGAACAGGCCGCAATGCACGTTCAGGGCAGTTGGTTCGCCTCGACTGTGGCCGGCGAGAATCCCGATTTCCTCAAGAAAATCGGCTTCATAAACTTCCCGGCGGATGAAACCGGCGCCGGCAACTCCAAAACCGTTACTGGAACCATCGGCGATAACTTCTACCATATTTCCGCTCAGTCCCAGTATCCTGACAAGGCATTCGAAATGCTTACCTATCTCCTGGACGAGCAGGCCGTCAAAGACCGTATCGCCGCAGGCCGCATTCCACCGGTAAAAGGTGTCAGCGTTCCTGATGCCCTGACAAAGGAAGTCCTTGCCGCCATTGAAAGCGCGCCGGACATTCAGTTCTGGTACGATCAGTCCCTGGACCCCGCAGTCGCTGATGTCATGTTGAGTGCCTCTCAGGAACTCTTCGGCCTTTCCATCACCCCGCAAGAATACGCTAAGCGCTGGGCAGACGCTCAGGCAGCAGCACTTAAACGATAACACAAGGCGCCGCCTCGCTATCCCGCGAGCGTGCGCCAAAATAAAAATCTGGGGAGGACTTGCCTCCTCCCTTTTGGAGAGTCTTATGGCTGGCAGTGTCATATCCCTTAAACAGTCCCGACAGCGCTCGGTGAATATGGTCGCCGCCGTGTTCCTAACGCCGGCAATCCTGTTTCTCGTCATCTTTATCGCCTATCCCATTGTCGATTCTTTCAGAATGAGTACCGTACAGTGGAATGGCATCGACCCAGTCCGCGAATTCGTGGGATTCGCAAACTGGGCAGAACTGCTAGGAGATAAATCTTTCTGGCAGGCTTTCCGTAACAATCTGGTGGTGATGTTCTTTTCACTTGCAACTCAGGGAGTGCTGGCAATGGCCCTTGCAACCTTTCTGGACATCACTGGAAAAAAGGGACTCATCTTCAAAATTATCTGGTTCCTCCCTTACCTTATTTCCTCTGTGGCCATTGGTATTCTCTTTAAATTTGCTCTTGACGCCAACTTTGGCCTTTTCGCTTCCATCTCCAAGCTATTTGGCGGCGGCAGCGTTGACCTTCTGGGCAACCCCAACAAAGCCATTTTCGCGGTTTTGGGAGTAGTCAGCTGGCAGTACACGCCCTTTTACATGATCCTCTACCTGGCTGCCTATGGCACGATTCCAGTGGAACTTTTCGAGGCAGCCTCGATTGATGGCGCAAACCGTTCCCAATACTTCTGGAAAGTATCTCTGCCACTGCTCCGCCCCACGATCATTTCCGGCGCAACAGTGAGCATCATCGGCGCTCTAAAGTATTTCGATCTGGTTTATGTAATGACTGGCGGCGGCCCCGGTTCTGCTACAGAGCTTATGGCAACGCTCATGTACAAAACCACCTTTGTCCGAAAATTCTTCGGATATGGCGCAGCCGTGGCTTGCGGTATGTTCATTCTCATCACGCTGGTTGCCCTGATCACGGTATACACCTTGAACCGAAAAGCGGAGGAACTATGAAAAAAAAATCTTTTTCCCCTTGGTGGATAGTGGCTTTCACTTTTGCCATTGTCTGGCTCGTGATCACAGCCGCTCCCTTTTATTATCTCATTGTAACTTCCTTAAAAACAATGGGAGAATTCCTGAGCGGGGGCCTTTTCCAAATGCCGGGGTCTTTCAATCTCGCCAACTATGCGCGGGTCTTTCAGGGAAGATTCCTTACCTACTTCCTAAACAGCGTAGTGCTAATCCTCGTCTCATTAAGCCTACTGCTTCTCCTCGCTGCAATGGCGGCCTACCCGCTTTCCCGAATGAAGTTCAGGTTTAACCGGCCAATCTACAGCGTGATCGTCGCCGCAATGTCCGTGCCTATTTACATCACCCTGATCCCCGTCTTTGTTATGATGATCAGAACCGGCGCCTATGACACCCTCTGGGCGCTCATCGGGCCAAACATCGCCTTTAACCTGCCTATGTCAGTGTTCATCCTGACCTCGTTCATGCAGGGCATTCCACGTGAACTGGAGGAAGCAGTTGAAATCGACGGCTGCGGCAAATTCGGCGCTTTCTTCAAGATCATCCTCCCGCTTTCCACCTCGGGCCTGGCAACACTGGGCATTTACAACGGTGTGGTGATCTGGAACGAATTCAGCTTTGCTATGGTACTCACCCAGTCGCCATACGCCCGTCCTC
This sequence comes from Treponema sp., assembly GCA_031267685.1. Taxonomy (GTDB): domain Bacteria; phylum Spirochaetota; class Spirochaetia; order Treponematales; family Breznakiellaceae; genus JAIRMT01. Next base: position 2,295 of record JAIRYV010000031.1, on the reverse strand, counting down.
TGCCTCTGGCAGTGTGGGATTACCAAGGGCAATACTCCAGTAACATCCCGGTAATCATGGCAGTGCTTACTCTTTCCGCCTTGCCAATTATCCTCCTCTATATTTTGGGACAGGATAAACTAGTCAAAGGCATGATGGCAGGCGCGGTAAAAGGCTAAAACACATTTTTTCATAGGGAGAAAATTATGATAAACAAAGATAGAAATAAAAACGCCACCTATCATGTGGCAAAAACCGGGGCAGATATCGCCCCCGGTACGCAAGAAAAACCCTTTCTCAGCATCGGAGCAGCCGCCAGCATCGCAAAACCCGGCGATACGGTCATCGTTCATGAGGGCGTATACCGTGAGTGGGTCAAGCCACAAGAAGGCGGACTCAGCCACACGCGCCGGATAAGCTATCAAGCAGCCAAAGGCGAAAAGGCCGTCATTAAAGGCTCGGAACACATTCAAAACTGGCAGCTAGTCGAAGACACTATATGGAAAGCCGTTATTCAAAACACCATCTTCAACGGCTATAACCCCTATTCTGAGACCGTAATCGGGGACTGGCTCGTCTGTCCTGTGGGTCGCAGCGCCCACTTGGGCGATGTCTACCTAAACGGGATCTCGTTCTATGAGGCCGAAACCTACGAAAACCTGAAAAATCCGCCCATACGCACTGAGATTCTCGACAACTGGACCAATGAAATTGTGCCTATCAAAAACCCCGAACAGACAAAGTATGTCTGGTTCGCCGTTGTCGAAAAGGAAACCACCACAATCTTCGCCAATTTCCACAACGCAAACCCGAATAAAGAGCTTGTCGAAGTCAACGTCCGCAAATGCTGCTTCTACCCGGATAAAACGGGCGTGAACTACATCAGCGTCAGCGGCTTCGAGCTAGCTCACGCGGCAAGCCCCTGGGCAACGCCAACCGGTGACCAACCCGGACTCATCGGTCCCCATTGGGCAAAAGGATGGATCATCGAAAACAACATCATCCACGACGCTAAATGCAGTGCCATCAGTATCGGAAAAGAGGCATCCACAGGCGAGAACTACCGAACCTTCCGCAAGGACAAGCCCGGCTACCAGTATCAGTTGGAGGCGGTCTTCGCAGCGCGGAAAATCGGCTGGTCAAAAGAAAAAATCGGTTCCCACATCATCAGAAACAACGTCATCTATGACTGCGGCCAGAACGGAGTTGTGGGGCATCTGGGCTGCGTCTTCAGCGAGATTTATAATAACCACATCTACAACATCGCCTTGAAGCGCGAGTTTTACGGCCATGAGATTGCGGGTATTAAGCTCCATGCTGCCATCGACGTGCAGATACACCATAACCACATCCATAACTGCTCACTCGGCACATGGCTCGATTGGCAGGCTCAGGGAACCCGTGTCAGCAAAAACCTTTACTATGACAACAACCGTGATCTATTTGTGGAAGTCAGTCATGGGCCTTATATTGTCGACCATAACATCTTTGGCTCGAAGTATGTTCTCGATAACCACGCCCAGGGCGGCGCCTATATTGGCAACCTCTTCGCGGGAAAAATCATACTGAAAAAGATGCTCAACCGCGCCACGCCATACCATGCCCCTCATAGCACTGACATAAACGGCTATGCTATGGTCTACGGCGCAGATGACCGCTTCTACCAGAACATCTTCATTGGTGGCAAGACACCCGACATTGTAGGCACAGCTATCTATGATGCCTGCACAACAAGCCTTGATGAGTACATCGTCGAGGTCGACAAAAACACGCCCGGAGACCTTAATCTGTTTGAAAATGTTGAGCAGCCAGCCTACATCGCTGACAACGTCTACTTTAACGGCGCAAAAGCCTTTAATCGCGAAACCAACAAACTGGAACAAGCCAGCTTTGACCCCCAGTTTGCAATAGAGTCCGCTAATGGGGAAATCTATCTAGACATCAACCTTTCGCAGGAATTCGCCTCTTGTCTAAGCGCTCCTCAAAACACCCGCTCACTTGGCAGGGTCCGCATTGTTGACGCGGATTTTGAAAACCCAGACGGCAGTCCTCTCATCCTTGACACTGACTATTTCAACGCCTTTGTCGGTGATGAAACCGTGTCAGGCCCACTTGTTGACCTGAAGCCTGGCAAGAACCGCGTCAAAGTGTGGTAATCTACCGGTAAAGCCATCGCGTCCGCCTTTGCGGCGGGCGTTTTTACTAAACCTGCTTAGCTCTTTACTAAACCTGCTTAGCTCTTTACTAAACCTGCTTAGCTCTTTACTAAACCTGCTTAGCTCTTTACTAAACCTGCTTAGCTCTTTACTAAACCTG
>JAIRYV010000017.1 GCA_031267685.1 Treponema sp. | reverse complement strand
GCCATCGCGTCATGATCGATTTTGGATGTGACGTGGTAGGTGGCGCTCTCTATTAAGATTCTTAGTCCTCTCATACCCTCTATATGGAACTAGATGACGATTTTGCTTTTAATATGCTTTAAGTGTCTTAGTGTCAGACACTTACTTTTCAAGATGAGTGTCAGACACTTGACAGGGGGTTTAGACAGATGAGTGTCAGACACTTTAAGAAGACAGGGGGTTTCTGACTTACAAGATGGGTGTATACTATGCTTACTTATGAATGCTCAAATCAAAGGGATTAAGCATATCTATGTTAAACCATAGACGCTATGAAATGCCGCTGTTAGAAGAAATCCTCGATCTGGGACAGCTTAAAAAGCTGTTCAGATACTTTTCTGTAGTCAGTGGATTGGATGTTGCTCTGTTTGACGACTCTGGCCGGGAGGTACTCGTTAACCGGAGAAGTGACTCGGTATGCGCCGCGGCCAAGAACTGCGGGAAGTGCCGCGAATATCTCAGCTATGGGGGAACTATGTCCTCAGACCTCAGCGACCCATACATCTACGTCTGTGGTTGCGGCCTTATTATGTGTTCCTCGCCGGTTATGTTCAACGAGCGCCTTGTGGGTTCCATTGCCTGCGGGCCGACCATACTCTGGGACGCGGACGAAGTTGCGGTTCTGGAGGTAGAGGAACGCACGCGAGATATGCTTATCGACATTAGTTCGGAAGACTTTTTACGTAATACACCCTGGTGTTCCTGTGAGAATATATCCAGTTTCGCGCAACTGCTCTTCATCATCGTTGACAGCCTCACCAAAGAACATAGCCGCTACCTGAACCAGCGCGCCCAGATCGCAGAACAGCAGGCGCGTATATCGGAACTGCTGATTGACCGAAGCATAGCCACTGCTGAACTCATCAAGATAGAAGAACGAAGCACAGTGCTGGCCTATCCGGTTGAGACAGAAAAGGAGCTTATCGCCTTCGTCCAGAGCGGGAATAAACAGCAGGCTACTAAGATTCTGAATAACCTTCTTGGCGTGATCTTCTATCTGGCTGAGGGGAACTTGGACACGATTCGGGTAAAGCTGTTTGAACTGGTTGCTTTTTTGTCCCGCGCTGCAGTGGAAGCAGGCGCACCACTGCGCGACGTCAATCGTATTACCAAAGATTCGTTTGAAATCTGCGAGGACAGCACTGACTTTGAACGCCTTTGTTTCCTCTCTGCGCAGGCGATGGAACGCTTCATTGACACTGTGTATCAGAACCGTACCCAGAAGCCGACCAGCCAGCCCTTGTCCAGAGCCATTGAGTATGTCCGGCAGCATTACGACTCTGATTTGAGTCTTGGTGTGGTCGCTGACGCGGTTTTTGTCAGCAAGTATTACCTATCCCATCTGTTTCAGAAGGAGATGAAAACCACTTTCTCCGACTATATCCGCCGGATTCGGATTGAAATGGCCAAGCGCTTTATAAAGGAAGATAACTCAGCGCAGATACAGGAAATCGCAGATAGAGTCGGCTTCAATGATGCGAACTACTTTACCAAAGTCTTTAAAAAGTTCAGCGGTGTTACGCCCAAGGAGTATCAGGCGTTTTTCAAGGTATGAGGCTCTGCAGGTGGTGTCTGACACTCTTCGCAATGCGGCTTGAAACTGTTATACTACTTACATGAAAGCGTATCTTGATTTGTTTTTCACCTTCGCCAAAATGGGCTGTATGACCTTTGGCGGTGGTTATGCAATGGTTCCGATTCTTGAGCGGGAACTCATCAACAAAAAGGGGTGGACTACGATGGAAGAGGTGATGGATTACTATACTATCGCGCAAATCACTCCGGGGGTCATTGCGGTCAATGTATCAACCTTTATTGGCTATAAGCGCAAGGGGCCGTTAGGTGGCTTCATTGCTACGCTGGGCTTTGTGCTGCCCGGAGTCTGCGCCATTTCGCTTATTGCCCTGGGTTTGCGCAGCTTTGCTGAAAACCCTATTGTACAACATGCTTTTGCTGGTATCAGGGTTGCTGTGGGGGCGCTCATACTGGACACGGTGATAAAGCTGTTTACAGGCAAGAATGGACTTCGGGATAAAAAGGCTATTGTTATCTTTGTTCTGACCTTTGCGCTTTCGGCTGTATGGAGCGCAAATCCAGTGTTACTCGTGCTTGCGGCGGGTTTGGCAAGCTGCTTTATATACCGGCCACGGAAAGCAGGAAACACGCCACGTGGTGCGCAATGAGTCTGCTTTTTCTCTTCTCGCATTTTGCGCAGATTGGGTTGTTTGCCATTGGTGGAGGACTTGCAACCCTGCCATTTTTGTTTGATCTTGCGGAACATTCGGACTGGCTCACCCGTGAACTAATCGGCAATATGCTGGCGGTGGCGCAATCGCTACCCGGGGCCATTGGCGTGAATCTTGTTGCCTATGTGGGCTTTCAAAGTATGGGCTTTGTCGGTGCTTTTGTCTCGGCGCTCGGTCTCATCTTCCCGTCCATTGTTGTCATCATCTTTGTGGCGCGTATCCTGAACGCTTTCAGGGCAAATGTGTGGGTCAAAGCCGTGTTTTCTGGTCTGCGCCCCGCGGCAGGTGGCCTGCTCCTTGCCGCGGGTTTTGGAGCTATCAAACTTTCGTTGTATAACAGTGGGTTTTCAGTCTGGTATGAGGCAATCCGCTGGCGGGAACTCGTTCTATTTATCGCGTTGTTCTTTTGTATTCACCGGTTTAAGGCACACCCGATCTTCTACATCGCGGCAGCTGGTGTGCTGGGAGTCGCGCTAGGGCTGTAATCATTGGACGGACTTTCTGTTTCCCAGCTTCAGGCTATCGCGCAGAGCATCGCCCAGCAGGTTAAACGCTAACACACTGAGCAGTATGAGCAGCCCAGGCGGAACCCAGAGCCAGGGGCGTGTGGTGAGTGTAGTAAGTGACTGGGCATCGGTGAGCATATTGCCCCAGCTTGCGGTGGGTGGATTCACCCCTAAACCCAGAAAGCTCAAAGACGACTCCACGAGAATGGCGCGTGCCACGCCAAAAGCTGCCTGTACGAATACGGGACCTGCCAGATTGGGCAGAATGTGAAAGAAAAGAACACGCTGACTGGAAAAGCCCAGGGCTATGGCTGCTTTGATGTAATCAAGCTGTTTGATGGAAAGTACACTACCGCGTGTCAGACGTGCCACTGCTGGCCAGCCCAGAAGCCCCATAACAATAATCAGCTGCGAAAGACCCGTTCCCACAAGGCTGCTTATAACCATGATAAGAAGCATGGACGGGAAGGCAAGAAACACGTCGGCAACACGCATGATGAGCATATCGGCAAAGCCGCCGAAGTAACCAGCTTCAAGTCCCAGCACAATACCAAGCGCAGTGGCAAAGGCTACGGAGCAGAGACCCACACTAATTGAAACGCGGGAGGCGTAGATGAGGCGCGAGAATACATCTCGCCCGATTGAATCAGTTCCAAGCAAATGTTCATGGTTTGGCGGTGCGTTAAACTCATTGCCAATGAAGTAGGGGTCTTGGGGAGCAAGCAGAGGGGCGCTTATGGCACATGCCACAAGAAGCGCGATGATAACAAGTCCCGCGCCGATAAAACCGTATGTGTGGGGTTGCCGAGTTCGTGGGCCAGGTACAGACAGCGTTTTCACCGCTTACGGTACAGCTCCCAGAGCAGGATAGACACGGAACAGGCAACGTTCAGCGAGTTTACCGCGCCTGTGATCGGAATTCGCACGATTTCATCACAAAGACCACGCAGAGACATGCTCATGCCCTTGGCTTCATTCCCGACGATAAGCATGATCGGGGTGTGTAAGTCTGTATCGCGCAACGATACAGAGCCGGCGGAGTCGGTTCCAAGTACACTGAGGCCGCAACGTTGTTTTTGCTCGTGGATAAAACACTCAAGGCTTTCCATGGACTCAATATGCCGTATTTGTGTATAAAAAACACTCCCCATGCTGGCGCGGATAACCTTCGGCTCATAGACATCGCCGCCGTGTCCTACGGTGAAGAGCGCGTCAATACCAAAGGCGTTGGCAGAACGGATGATGGAACCCAAGTTGCCAAAATCGCTGGGACGGTCGAAGACCAGGATACATGGGGCCGGCGGCAGCAGAACAGGGTTTTCTGTTTCTGGTTTAATCTTCGCGGTTACGAGCAGTTCGGAGGGATTCACGCGGTCACAGAGGGACGCATAGAGCAACGGCGACATTTCAATAAGTGTCGCCGTTGCTTGCGCCTGAATGAGCGCACGCGCCCAGTCGGACAGGCACTCCTCACGCGCTCCTATGATAATCCGCGTGAACTCAAGCCCCGCGCCCAGAGCCTGTTTGATACATTCAGTGCCTTCTATAAAAACTTCATGGGTCTTATGGCGCTTGGCGCGGTTTATCTTGAGTGCCTGTATAATTTGAAACTCCGCATTCTCAGCGCTTACTCTGAGAATGCGCCTATTAACAAGCAACATACTAACGGTTTACCACTCATCAGGCCACATAGTTCGCGAGAACCTGCTGGCGAGCTGGGTGCTGTAGGCGCTTTAGTGCCTTCTTCTCAATCTGGCGAATCCGTTCTTTGGTCAGGTTGAAACGGTCGCCGATTTCTTTGAGGGACATAGGAAGGTTATCGCCCAAGCCGTAGCGGTAACTTAGTATTTCCGCTTCTTTTTTATCAAGTGTTTTCAGCACACTGGCGATATCTTCCTTGAGCGCCTTAGTAACCAGCCGCTCATCAGGGGGAATGGCGCTTTCGTCTTCGATGAAGTCGCTTAGTGTAGAGGTATCCTTGTCCGCGTAGACCGGATTTTCCAGCGAAACCATATCCCGGCTGATGTTAATGATGTCCCGAACATGATCGGTATCCATATCAAGGAGCCGCGCTATTTCCCGCAACTCGGCTTCAGCGCCGCTTCCATCCTGCACCAGCCGCCGCGCTTTCTCAATCTGCACCAGTTCATTGGCGCGGTTCAAGGGGAGCCGGATCATGCGGGACTTTTCGCAGATCGCCTTGAGAATAGCCTGACGGATCCACCACACTGCATACGAGATGAAGTGATAGCCCTTGTCCACATCATATCGCTCAATGGCGTTGAGCAAGCCTATGTTCCCTTCGCTGATGAGGTCTGCCAGCGGCAGGCCCTGTCCCTGATAACGCTTAGCCACATTGACCACAAAGCGAAGGTTCGCGGTAACGAGCTTGTTCCTTGCGGCCTGATTTCCCGTCGCCGCTTCACGGGCTGTCATATCTTCCTCTTCCTTGGACAGGAGCGGAATCCTATTGATTTCATGAAGATACATGGAAATCGTGTTCTCATCGAAGCTGGCGCTTTCTACAGCATGTGTTCTTTTTTTGGTAACGGTCATTTTTGCCTCCTTAGCAATGTCCCATTATCCGAGGCGCCTTTTAGCGCCTCTACTTTTTTACTTCTGAAAAAGTGGTTTGAAGCCTGCTTTTTCCCTTAAAACTGGGGCTGCTACTTCAAAACTGAAGTTGTGAAGCAGCCTCACTTATACTTTATATAAGCAAAAATTGTGCCAAGTTACACAAAATAAAAATCTCCTTTCGGTAAAACTTTGAATATATTATAATTTCCTATATAATAAAGAATTAACTATCTTAGCAAAATTTTCAATGTTCAGTCAAGTACTGCTTTCGGCCATTATCTCCGCGCCAATACGTCTCATAATGACCCGTTTCCTTCCACTCGCCCAAAAACTGTATCAAAATGACCTGATTATACAAACTTTATCGGTGTATCAGGTTTCTAAACAAGCCCCGTGGTGTATACTAAGGCAAGGAGATTTATTTTTTATGGAAGAAACTAGCATTAGCGGAACGAATCTGTCAGTGAAACGCCTTGAAAACGTGGATGCCTACCTACAGCGGCTCGTGGATATGGCTCAGGTTGCGGGGGTTGGGGCGCTCATCAACCGTAACGGTGTTACAGCCTACCGGAAGAGCTTTGGTATGCGGGACATCGCCAGGGGCCTGCCTATGGAGAACGACTCAATCTACCGCATCTATTCAATGACCAAAACCGTTACGGTGGTTGCGGCGCTGACGCTCTATGAACAAGGGCTTTTTAAGCTTCACGATCCGATCAGCGAATTCCTGCCCGCGTTCAAGGACATGAAGGTTGCGCGGCATGATGCACGCGGCTGTGTGGAACTGGTTCCCGCGAAAGGTCCCATCACCTTCGAGCATCTCTTTACCATGACCGCCGGAATTCCCTATCCGGGCAACGAAAGCTACTCCAGCCGTTTTCTCACAAGCCTATATGAGAAAACCTACGCGGATGAGGCAAAGGGCGCGACACGGGACACTACTCGCATGATAGACACGATAGCCGCAGCACCGCTCTGCTTCCATCCGGGCGAATACTGGATGTACGGACTCTGCCACGACATACTGGGACGGCTCGTTGAAGTCATTTCAGGCAAGCGCTACAGCCAGTATCTGGCGGAAACCATCTTCGATCCCCTGGGTCTTGTAGACACGGCGTTCTTTACGCCGCCAGAAAAGCAGAGTCGGCTTGCCAAAGCCTATAGCTTTACAGCCCAAGGATTGATTGAAATCAATGATCTAGATACAGACGCAGGACAGCCTACACCTCCAGCCTTTGAAAGTGGCGGCGGCGGGCTTGTTTCCACGCTGGACGATGTTGCGCGTTATGCACTGATGTTGCTGAACAATGGCCGGCTGAATGGGGAGCGGATTCTTTCCCGCAAAACAATAGCGCTCTTGCGGCAGAGCCATGTACTGTCCACCCAGAGGAGTAGCTTTGGTTTTTCATCCATGGTTGGCTATGGCTATGGCCTGGGCGTCCGCGTTATGCAGGATACCCGTGCCGCCGGGCTGAACGGCTCTGAGGGCGAATGGGCCTGGGATGGAATGCTCGGTACCTGGTACTGCGTTGATCCTGACGAGGACCTGATCGCGGTGTTCCTGATCCAGCGAGCGCCTGGGGGTAACGATGACCTGCCCAAACGCTTCGCCCAAACTGTCTACGCCGCGATTGACGATTAGTCAGCCGCCTCGCCCACGGGCGAGGCGATATTTGTTTTGACATCACGCGAAAGTGATAAAGAAGCCCGTCAGCCATCATCTGGCACGGGACGCTTCCTTCGGTTGTTCCCCTTTGGCGCCCTCAATGATTGGTGTTCGTATGATAACCCGCGTGCCAGTATTCTCCTCGCTGTCAATGCTGAGGCCATATTCATCGCCGAAGTACAGAATCAGGCGCTCGTGGATGTTTTTCAGGCCAAAACCTCTGCCCGGAGTATTATCATAGATAAATGCGCGGATTTCCGCCAACCGTTCCGCGCTCATACCCAAGCCGTCGTCGCTGATTTCAAACACAAGCGCCGAATCATCGCACATGACTCTGATGGTGATATGGAGCGGAACGCCACGCGGTCGCATGGCGTGCATAATCGCATTTTCAATGCAAGGGTACAGAAGCATGCGGATACTTTGCAGCAACAGCATTTCTTTTGAGCAAGCTTCGAGCTTAACCCGAAGACGATCCTTGTAACGCGCCTTTTGTAACTCAATGTAGAGTATGGCCTGCCGTATGATCAGATCAAGTGAAACCAGGGGGCTATTGCTATATCGTGTGAGACGTATAAGGCGACTTAGTTTTGACGCAATCCTGCTAATATCCGGGCGTCCGGCCTGATTCGACTTCCACACAATGTTTTCCAGCGTGTTATAGAGAAAGCGAGGCTGTAGTTCCCCTACAAGTACCTGCATTTCCAGTTCCCACTGTTGACGGTTCTTTAACTGGATACTTTCGATTAACTGGGTGAAACGGCTTATCATACGGTTATAGTACAAAGCGATCTGGCTTACCTCGTTGATAGAACCACTTTCCGGGACTGGGACAAAATCGCCGTTCTCAGCTTTGCGCATAGACTCAATAAGGGCATCCAGAGGGCGATTAAGCCGGCGAGAGATACTGAGTAGGGCAATGAAAAAACCCACCATGATAATAGCGAGTGCGATAGCCAGACCCAAGAAAAGCGTGTTAAGAAGTGGAAGTGCTGCCGGATTGTTTTCCTCTACAGCACGGGTAGTAAAGAGAAAGAACAAACCCACGACAAGCGCTATGGGTACAAACAGACCAAGCAGCACAAGGCAGATGAACTGATACTTGAGCTTTGAGCGTATAAGGTTAAACCAATGGGACAAGCCTCTTTTAATGATGGTTAGTATCATCAATAAATTATTAGTGCAAAAATGGAGAAATGACAACTAGGTACGGCAAACCCCTACAACGATGCCTTGATAAGTCGCACATTGCGCAGAACTCGGCGCGTTCCAACACGACGCCCATTGGCAAGTACCATGTCAAGCAGTTCTAGCGTACCGCGTACCATAACAACCCGCTGTTCATAGGCGGTAAGTACAGAGCGGCTGTCCATATCTATGTACCAGTCCTGCTCGCTAGCATCGGTGATGACAAGTTCCGCAAATGGGATGTTACCGACAAGGCGCACTCTGCCAGTAACTTCAACCACATCACCGGCCTGCCCCCGCGCCCATACGCAGAGGGGCGATAGAAGCATGGCCACGATAACGCCGCGCTGGTACGTACACGTCATTGCCTTCCTTGCTTTGTGCCGTCAGGGTTGAACTGTACGTCAATGGGAAAGGGGCCAAGTAATGTAGGCTCTGTCTCCTCGCCCAAAGTCCGACCCATGAGTATGGACCCGCTAACTGAATGTTCGCTGCCTTGCGCGAGATAGCCGGTTTCAGAGGAGCCGCTATTGTTACTATTGACATTAAAGGTAAGAAGATACTGACCATTATATACAGGCCCGGCTATATCTGACTCATCTTCTGAAGAAGGATTTAATCCCGCATAGCGTATGTTCCCTGAAGCACTACTCGACTCAAAAGAATCGTCTGTCCCGGATAGCCCTATGCGTGAAAAAACACCTTCTCCCGGGGCAAGACTTCTGGTGGCTCCGACGATGGGTTTGAACGTTGTCTCAATCTCTCCTTTATACCCCAACAAACCGCCTGTCTTATTATAGGCGTTTGCCAACAACCATGTGCGTAACAAGGTTTCCCAGTCGCCTAGAGAAGCGTCAATTCGGTTTTGCGCCACTTCAGTAACTGCCCGGTAATCGCGATAGCGTGAGCCGATGATATCCTTGTATATCCCAACGCCATTGTTAGCGTGTATACGCAGCCACTGGAAGAAGAGATAGTCGGTCGCGTAGTTTGCCACTGGATCGTAACTGCCGCCTGTCCCCGATTCCCAGTCTCCATCCCATACAAAAAAGTTATTCCCATATCTGATACTGCGATAAGGGTCTTGGTTAAAAAAGTCAATCCGCGCTTTCTGGTGACCGTTATAAACATACTCCGCTGCTGTTGCCAACCCCTCATCGATCCAGATGTCTTCCATACGCCCATCCTTTAAAGTGGTCTGAGAAAAGTTGATGAGGTGCTGGAACTCATGGGCAAGGGTGGAATAGAAACTCTCACTGCCAGGTTCCAGAGGATTCGTATCAAGGAAGAGCATATCCGCCTCATTTGAATATTGATATTGATAGTTAGTAGATTTTTTGAACAGATGGTACGACTGAAAGAATCCTGCCACATAGGAACTCTGAGCGCCACCGTAACCATCAATGATATCAAGCAAGAGGAGAATCAGTTTTCCGTTACCATCAACATCTTCAAACATTCCAAAGGTGTCAGTTATCTGTGTATAAATCTTTGCCTCGTATTCTCCGGCAATGGCTTCGGCTGTTTTATAACTGACATTCACCTTTTCATCAGCGTACACAATACAATGCTCACTCTCCGCAAGCTTCACCGCATTGATAAGGTAAAACCGGCTTGTAATCATATTGACTGCATAGAATGAACGCGTTTCTTGGATAACCGTATCACCGAAGTTAGCCATAAATGGTGGTGAACAAGCGGTAAAGAGCAGCGCCAATGGCAGTATCAGCGCCGCCGCGAATTTTGACGGTGATGTTTCTTTCATACATCTTAGTATATCACAAATAGCGCCAGATATCGGTTGCCAGACGCCTCCGCCATCCTTTTCGCCATCCTTTTTTGCCAGTACCATCAGCAAGCCAGTGTCAGACATAAGACATTGCCGCCCTAACAGGCCAGTGTCAGACATTGCCCTCATCCCTTTTTGCCAGTACCATCAGCAGAGCAATGTCGCCTTGACGCACACCCGGTATCCGCGCCGCCTGTCCCAGAGAGAGCGGGCGTACCTGCGTTAGCTTTTCCCGCGCTTCACTGGATAAGCCGGTCAGCGCGTTGTAGTCCATGCCAGCGTCAAGCTTGATCGCGTCCATTTTGGTGGCACGAGCAACAGTGCGCCCTTCCTTCTCAATGTAGCCAGCGTATCTGATGTCGAGGATCACGCGCTCTAACCATTCAGCAGGAAAATCGCGCAGTTCCGGCGCGATCGTAACACTGTCGCTCATGCTCACCGCAGCGTCAGTCAAAGCGCGTTCCAGCGTGTCCCCAGCGTGAGGACGCAGGTATGACGCAAACCCACGCGCTTCCTGCTCCTTAAGCCCAGGCGTCTTGCCAGAACGCAGAATCTCACCAATGGCATCAAGGCCACGGATTTTCCTAACAAAACGTTCCCAACGCTGCTCGCTGATAAGACCAATGCCACGGGCTTTTGGACTGAGCCGGGCATCAGCAGTGTCGTGACGCAAGACAAGGCGATGTTCAGCACGACTGGTGAACATACGGTATGGTTCCTTGGTTCCTAGTGTGGTAAGATCGTCAATGAGAACGCCGATGTACGCCTCAGCACGCCCCAGCAACAGTGGCGGGTCCTTGCGCAGTTTCAACGCCGCGTTGATGCCAGCCATAATGCCCTGTGCCGCCGCCTCCTCATAACCAGAACTGCCGTTAGTCTGACCAGCCACAAAAAAACCCTCAAGACGCTTGGATTCTAGCGTCGGATACAGATCAAGCGGATCGAGAAAGTCATACTCAACAGCATAAGCAGGACGCGTGATTCGCGCTGACTCAAGCCCAGGTATGCTGTGGATGAAGTCACGCTGCACATCCTCGGGCAAAGAGCTTGACGCGCCATTCAGGTACATCTCATTGGTAAACAGTCCCTCTGGCTCAATAAACAGGTGATGTTCCTCCCGTTCTGGAAAGCGCACAACCTTATCCTCAATAGACGGACAATAACGCGGCCCCGCACCAATGATCTTACCGCCATACAACGGCGAACGGTGTATGTTCGCCCTGATAATGTCATGGGTCTTCGGCGTTGTGTGCGTGATCCAGCAGGGAGACGAAGCCCGCTCACTAAACGCCTGCTCAACATCAAACGAAAACGGCCTCATCAACTCACCATCCTGTCGTTCCAGCACTGCATAGTCAATGCTGTCACCCGCGATTCGCGCCGGCGTGCCAGTCTTCAGGCGACCAACCAGGAAGCCGCGCCGCCGCAGATTTCGCCCCAAACCCAAGGCAGCCGCCTCCCCAAGCCTGCCCTGCTGAGCATCGTATTCGCCAATAAAGATTTTCCCCTCCATAAAAGTACCAGTAGTCAGTACCACAGCCTTCGCGGTAATCCGCTGCCCACGCTCAGTAACAACGCCTTCGACACAACGCCCATCCGCTGAAACCAACAGGTCAATCACCGTATCCATGAATATCAGTACACGGGCCTCTTGTTCAAGCACTAACCGCGCCTCAGCCTGATAGCGCCACTTATCCGCCTGAGCCCGCGGCGCCTGTACCGCAGGACCCCGTGAACGGTTTAACACGCGATACTGAATCATGGTCTTATCAATCAGCTTGCCCATTTCACCACCAAGCGCGTCAATCTCACGGACAAGGTTCCCCTTCGACAAACCCCCAATCGCCGGATTACACGACAGCGCTCCAATACGATCAGGGTTCTGGGTGATGAGCAGCGTGCTAAAGCCCAGCCGCGCCGCTGCAAGCGATGCCTCAATGCCAGCGTGTCCACCACCAACCACAATACAATCATAATCCACACCAACATTATTACGCATTTTGACAGCGCTCGTCAACAACAAAGAACCCCGATAGACCACAAATAGCCACTGCTTGACGTTTGAAAAGCACTTCTGCTAGACTGAACGCAAAGATTCCGTCCGCTTGAACTGGTGGCACGAGTCAAAGCCCAGTTACGCCGCTACAAAAAATACAGCAGGGCCACAGCACAGAGCGAAATGTTTTTTGAACGACAAGCCTTTGTCCCTCACACCCACTGAATTCTCAATACTGCGGATACTATGCGAGAATAAAGGAAACGTTGTCAGCTCAGAGCAACTGTTTCATGGAATATGGAGCAACGAATACTTCAGCAAAAGAAAAGATGAACGACAGTATTGATCACCCGAAATATATAAAAACCGTATGGGGAATTGGTTATAAAATTGAAAAATAAACGCATAATCAAAAAGCCCGATTACTCAAAACGAAAACTCTATTTCTATATGCGGCCCGCATGATTAGCAGCGAGGAGGCGCGAAATCGCGAGTGTTTACGTTCCATCATGGAAAGCAACGGGTTTGAAGCCTACCGCTTTGAGTGGTGGCACTATAGGTTAAAAAACGAGCCATATCCTGACCGGTATTTTGATTTCCCAGTTTTATAGGGAACGAAACCCGCTGCTTGTCCGCGAAGCAACCTCCCGCGGCGCCCGATCCAGCGTTTCTGCGCCCATGCCCTCGTCTATACCGCCCGTCCGTCTTGGTTAACCAAGACGCTGCAGCGACTATGCCGTGCAGCGCCTACGGTAAACCCAAGACGGCAATTCAGGGGATAATGCATCCGGTGATAGCGCTCCAGTTCGACTTAGCGCCACCTGACATAACCCAGCGCAAGGCGTAGAAGAACTTATCGCCGGAAGCGTCTTGAGGGAAGGTGTATTCCCACGGGTTATGGGTGAAGCTATCAGACTGAACCAAGGCATCTACGGTACGCGGCAAGTCCTCGCCAGGCTTGAAACGTCCAAAGCTGATGTTACAAACGATACTTCCCTCTGGTTTTGCACCCAGATAACGGATCACCACCACACCGGGGCGCTTGTTATCGTTGAGAACTTCGCTTGCAGGGCCAGCATCTGCTGTTTTACCCGATGTCGAAGCGGCATGATGAATAGTGATCCCCAGCCGTTCTTTGAGGTCATCGGTCACCTTCCTGTTGAATCGCACGTTTTCATTGGCGAAAACACGTATTGCAGCGACACAAGCAGCCTTTGCCTCATCCTTTTTGATACGGTTTGTCGTAGAATTAACGTTTTCATACGTGATCCTTGCGTTTAGGAAGACGTTGATAACGTCAGTAACGGTTTTACAGTCCGCCTCCAGCCATTCACAGAGTGCTTGGATTGCTGTGTCTCCCACAATCACGATCCATTGCTTGATTAGCTCAACGAGCTTCCCTTCTCTACCGGGAACCCAGTCGCTTCTCTGAGCCATACTTACCTCCAACTTAAAATCTATACTATACGTATACTACCTTTTTATATGATTGTCAAGACAATCTTTGCTTGTTTATAGACAATTTTTGTTTGTCTACAGACAAAAAGTTTTTGTCTGTAGACAAACGCCGTATGTCTGTAGACAATCGCCATCTGTCTACAGACAATACGTTTTTGTCTACAGACAATCACCATCTGTCTACAGACAATCGCCGTATGTCTATAGACAATCGCTATCTGTCTACAGGCTATCACTATCTATAGACAGACTATCGCCATCTGTCTACAGGCTATCACCGTTTGTAGGCAGACTATCGCCATCTGTCTACAGACTATCACCATCTGTCTAGGGGAACATCCGCGAAGTGTCGTCCATAGAAGCTGCAATGCGTGAACACGGTTTCAGCCTGAAACCGTTCAAGTTGCGGCGTTGGATTCCGGCACTATGCTGGTGAGGATTGAGCATGATACAGCGGTCGTGTTTTGCGTAAGAAGCGGGAGCTTGGATGAGATGCGTGTTGTCTATAACGAGGTGGGCGCAATGGCGCGTCAGTTTTTTTGTAAGAATCACTGAAAACATGCTTGACAAAGAAGCACGTATGGTTTATGATGAAACATCATGAGTTACTGGACTGATTTAAATTAGGGCGTCATTATGGAATTACACTATCCCGGAAAAAGAACCGTCAGAGCAATTCTTGACAATACGCCAATTTGTGACTTGTATGGAGAAATATCAGCAAAAAATAGGTTAATAAAAGGGGAAAATAGCACGGTACTGCAAAAATTACGAGAAGATTATACGAATAAAATAGACTTAATATATATTGATCCACCGTTTTCAACTAATACAACATTTACTATTGGAGAGAAACGGGTAAGTACCATAAGTATGAGTAATGATGATGATGTGGCATATATCGATACTTTAAAAGGCTTTGCTTTTATCGAATTTATCCGTGAACGGTTGATTATTGCACGGGAATTGCTTTCAGATGCTGGCTCAATATACGTACATAGTGACTATAAGATGGGTCATTATATTAAAATTATTATGGACGAGGTGTTTGGTATTGAGAACTTTAGAAATGATATAACGAGAATAAAATGTAATCCCAAAAATTTTTACCGTAAAGCATATGGGAATATAAAAGACATGCTATTATTTTATTCAAAAACAAACGATGTAATATGGAATGATCCAAAAGTGCCGTTTAATGAGCATGATAAAGAAAAATTGTTCAAGAAAATTGATAAAAATGGAAGGGCATATACAACGATACCGTTACATGCGCCGGGCGAAACAAAAAATGGAGCGACATCGGGGTTATTTAAGGGCTTAAAGCCTCCGAAAGGACGGCATTGGCGCTGTGATCCAAGGGAATTGGAAGCATTGGATGCCGCTGGTTTAATAGAATGGTCGTCAAATGGCAATCCTAGAAAAATACTATACGCGGATGAAAGGGATGGGAAAAAGATGCAAGATATATGGGAATTTAAGGATTATCAATACCCTGATTATCCCACAGAAAAAAATATTGATTTATTAAAAATAATTATTTCAGCATCTTCAAATGAAGAAAGCATGGTAATGGATTTCTTTTGCGGTTCTGGAACTACATTAGTTGCCGCGCAGGAACTACATAGAAACTGGATAGGTATTGATAAATCAGAACAAGCAATAAAAACAACAAAAAAGAGATTAAATACATTGGAGAAGACATTTTTTTCTCATTATGAGTATTCGTATTTAGAAGCGAAAAATGATATTTAAATACACGGCATGGAATCAGGGCATGATCCCGCTTTGTCGTTAAAAATACTCAGTAACATGCTGGGGGCGCGGGGTGAAAACCTGATCAAGGGTCTTGCGCTTAGCATATACCTCGATGCCTGTCTGTTTGCTGCGAAGTGCGTTTTCCAGCGAGCGATACCCGGTTATCAGCTGACTGAGCGCGGGTATGTCGCAGCATATATCTGGAGCGCGGGTTACAGACGTAACGCGTGTGGCTTCTGGCCCATATTCAACCAGATAGCGGCCATTATTGGCGCTGATCTGTGTGTCGCCGCATACCTCAAGCACATAGGTTCCCTCGCCTACAGGCCGCCGCATGGATTCAAGGGCGGCTTTGACATGTACCACACGAGTCATGTCCCGGGGAATTATTCGCTGCTCAATATCCCAGAGATTTTTTACAAAATCAGTTGGATCAAGGAATGTAGGCATACGCCAAATAACTGTTTTAAATTGCGCGGCAAGGCCGCTCACTATACTGAGCGCGCCATACAATGCCGTGCGGTCGGTGAAGGCAAGTTCCTGGACAGACATAGTATGCGAACCGTCTGCTGCGTTCTGATCCTGATACTTGATATACGAGCGGGGAACACCCGTGTTATCGCGCCACACATACAGAAATGTGCCAGTGCTATAGGGATCATCGCGGGTAAAGATGCGCCATGCCCGATTGTCAGGCCAGTAATCACGGCAAATTCCGTGATTAATATCAGCGATATACGCGTGATGAATGGTCTGCAACGCACTTGTGTCATCGTCGGGGAACACGGGATGCAATGTACCGTCTGTTTTCAGCGCGGCGAATTCGCTGGTTGGGATGCGTATTTCGTTACGCGCACAGGCAAGCTCATAGCCAAATTTGCGATAAAAGCTATGAGAAAACGGGGTTAAATTGGAAAACATGACTCCGTTTTCATAAGCAAGCGGCAGCAGGGTTTCAAAAAGCGCCTTGATATTCCCGCCTTTACGCGCCTCCGGCAGACTTCCAACCCCGCCGATGCCGGACATGGTAACATTCTGTCCGTCAAAACGCATCAGAAAGGGAATTTCGCTCAGGCAGCTCATCATTTTCCCGTTTTCAAAAACTGCCCATGTCCACTCAGGTGGATTATTGAGCGATGTATCTTCTCCCTTTTTTTCTTTGGAAAAGTCATGCCTTTGGTTATATACAATGGTATCAATGCGCTCTACAAGAGAACGTTCCTCTTCACGGATTCTGCGAATTTCTTTCATAGTAGGCTCCAGCACTTTTTACTGTACGAATAAAACCGTATATTCAAACGGTAGCCGATCTTTTTTTCTCTGACAATTATTTCCATTTGTTACGTAACACAAAGAATATTATAGATTTGTTAGATATGCCTCGCCATAGCGCTGTATCAGGGCCTTATCAGCGTCGGCAAGGTGGCTGGCGTCAACAAGGCCGCGACCGGGCAGGCACTTCAGTGCGGCCTCCACAACGGGCCAGCGGGAACCGCCAATGACAAAGGGCAGGCGGGCAATGTCAGGATAGGAGAGTGCTAGATTGACCAGGGTCTGCATGGCACGGGGCGCGTCATGCAGGTCATCATCAAGGCGAAGCGCGATATATGAGGCGCCGGCTTCAGCGGCTGAACGCAGCAGTTCCACAGCCTCGTCGTAATCACCTGCAGCGACCAGCGTTTCAACACGGTCATCGTAGACCACGTGCTCGGGCAGAGTGCCTGGTTCAAGGCCGGACAATGGCAACACGGGGCTTGGTTTTGGTAAGGCTCTTGGGCGATAGTGTAGAACCTTTTCCGCAATGGCAGCGATGTGTTCTGGCGTGGAACCACAACAGCCACCTACGATGTTCACCAGGCCCTCGTTCATAAAGCCTGCCTCAGCCTGAGCCATGATTGCTGGTGTTTCGTCGTAATCGCCAGCCTGATTGGGCATACCAGCGTTGGGATACGCGATGATCATACACGGAACAGTGGCCAGTTGCCGTAGGTAAGGCAGCATGGTTGTTGCGCCGAAAGAACAGTTCATGCCGATTGCTATGGGGTCGGCGTGGGACATTGCCACATAAAACGCTGACAGGGTCTGACCGGAAAGAATGCGTCCGCCATGGGCAACGCTTGCTGAAACTATCACGGGTATATCACTACGACGCTCATTACGGAGGCAGCCAATCGCGTAGAGTGCGGCTTTGGCGTTGATGCTGTCGATCACGGTTTCGACCAGGAGCAGGTCTGCGCCGCCGTCCAGGAGGCCGCGTGCGTTGTCGTAATAGGCTGCCGAAAGTTCGTCCCAGGAAACGGCGCGTTGAGCGGGATTGGCGAAGTCTGAAGGGATGCCAGCGCACTTTGCCGTTGGTCCCATGCTTCCGGCCACGAAACGCGGCTTCTCTGGCATAGACCATGCGTCTGCCACCTTTCGTGCAAGGGACGCTGCTGCAAAGCTGATATCATAAGCGCAATCGGCAATGCCGAAACCAGCAAGAGACACGGCAGTTGCGTTAAAACTACATGTCTCAATGATGTCTGCACCGGCTTTGAGGTACGCTTCATGAATGTCTGACACGAGTGACGGCTTACTCAGGCAGAGTACGTCGTTACAGCCCAGAAGAGTTCCGGGGTGAGCGGCGAAACGCTTACCCCGGAACTCAGCCTCAGTAAGCGTATGGCGCTGAAGCATCGAACCCATTGCCCCGTCAAGGACGAGAATTCGCTGTGAGGCGATATCTTTTAATTGTTCACGAATAGTCATAGTTGATTATAGCAGGTGAGTTTTCCGCGTGTCTACACGTGATGTGGAAATGGGGATACAGCGTGACGGAGGAACGCCTATGATTGCCTTGAACTGCTTATAAAAATGAAACATATCATTGTATCCACAGAGATCCGCCACTTCAGCCACGCGATACGCGCCGCTTCTCAGCATGTTTTCGGCGTTACGGACGCGGGTATTCGCTACATACCGGCTTACGCTAACCCCAGTTTCGCGCTTGAACAGCGCGCCGAAGTATGCTGCGTTAAGGTTCACCAGTTCAGCCAGCTTCTCAACAGTCAGACGTTCAGTAAAGTGCTGGGTAATATACCGAATTGCCATCTTGATACGGCAATCGCCAATCGCCGAGTCAATCTTATACACTGTTAGTTCAAAAAACCGGTGCAGGATTAACAGTAACAGCCCCTGGCTCTTGATGATATATCCCGCTTGCTGATCGCGCCAGGTATACACCAGTTCCTGAAAGAGCTTGATAATATCGTCCTTAACGTCAACATGGCTTACATCAGGAAATGGCGGATATACTGATTCGCCGTGCCGGTTTATCGCCAGAAAGTTGACGGAGAAACAGCGCATGAGCCGTCCTGGATAAGTGCGGGCTTCTTTCCGCATACCTTCGCGCAGACAGACAAGGTCGCCTGCGCTCACTTCGTGGTGAACGCCGTCAATCGTATAGCGGGCAGCGCCGTCGATCAGGTAGGTCATGTCATAACAAGAAGACTCATGAGGCTTCAAACGCCACTCTGGGGTACATTCACGAAATACAAGATACTGAATCTCCGGCAGAAAAGACGTTTCTTCGTCAGCCATGCTCGCTCCTTATCTAAAGTTTATACCTAATTTTTCATAATTTGTATATTGCAAGAAAAACCAAGTCAAAGGAATATAAAACGCTATCTTCTTTACTCTGGCACTATACAGCATCCAGACAAAACGGTAAAGCAAATACAAAAAGGAAAAAATATGAATGACCCTAATGCCATACCTTTTAACAACGACTGGAGATTCCTGCTGGGCGACCCTGCCCACGCTGAATCAGTAGGTTACAATGATCGTACATGGAAGCGTGTCGATCTGCCGCACGACTGGGTGATTAGCCAACCGTTCAAGCGTGGCGCTGAGGGCTACACGCCGCAGAGTATGCAGGGTTACTTTGTGTGGGAAGGAATCTGCTGGTATCGCAAATCTTTTTATATGGATGATTTAGGCGATAACGAGGCGCTTTTATACTTCGGTGGCGCGTACCGGAACAGCGCAGTCTATATTAACGGAAGGAAAGCAGGTGGGCGGGCTTATGGCTATTCCAGTTTTGAGCTTGACATCACCAGCTTTGTGAAACCTGGGGAGAACATCGTTGCGCTTAGACTTGACAACGGCTGTGAGCCGCCCGATCGCTGGTATTCTGGCTCTGGTCTGTACCGGAATGTGTACCTACGGCTTGTGCCTCGTCTGCGTATCAAGACGTGGGGTGTCCGCATTACGACTAAGCTCGTAGGCGATATCGCGCGGGTAATGGTGGATGCGGCCATTATCAAGCATGGCGTCGTTGCTCAAGGTACTATGCGGGTTCGTGTATACGGCGCTGACACGCTTGTAGCTGAGGCCGCCACGCCTTTCAACGTGGTGTCTGACACCGGGACCACAGTGCGGCTGGAGCTTGCGATTCAGGACCCGCTCCTCTGGAGTGCCGACGCGCCGAATCTATACCGCGCCGAGGTATGGCTGGAGCCAGTGTCTGGTACCGGAAACCCGATGTCTGGCACTGAGATGGCGGCGCAACAGAACGTGGTGTCTGGTACCATGAGTGTGGTGTCTAGCACCAAAAACGTGGTGTCAGACACCGGGACAGCGCGGCTGGAGCCGGTGTCTGGCACCACAAAAGTGTCAGACACCGCAGTCTTCATCCCCTTTGGTATACGCGAGATTGTAATCGCCCCGCATCAGCGAATGCGGGTAAACGGCGAGCCCGTTCTGCTCAAAGGCGTATGTCTGCACCACGACTGCGGTCTGCTGGGAAGCGCCTACTACGACGCGGCATGGCGACGGAGGCTGCTCACTCTGAAAAGCATCGGATGTAACGCAATTCGTACCAGCCATAACCCTCCCGCTGAAGAGTTCCTTGATCTCTGTGATGAGCTGGGCTTTTATGTAATTGATGAATGTTTCGACAAATGGAAGAGCGGTTATTACGAAGCGCATTTCGATGCCGAGTGGCAGAATGATCTGGATGACTTCATCATGCGCGACCAGAATCACCCATCGGTCTTTCTGTGGAGCGTTGGCAACGAGATTCATAACCAGGGCGAGGACGCCATGCTCCAACTTCAAAAAATGCTTACCGACAGAGTTCGCGTCCTGGACCAGCGCCCCATAACTTGCGCCCTCGCGCCTCACGTTGTTCCCCGCAGCCTCGTGGGAGCGCCGATTGCCGTGCTGGTAGAGCGCACCAAAAGACTTGCCAAAGACATTGACGTGCTTGGTCTTAACTATCACGAAGCCCTGTATCAAGACTATTCCGCTGCCATCAATAAGCCTATACTCGGCACCGAGTGCTACGAATACTACACCTCTTCCGCGTCTAACTTTGAGGATGTGTTTACCAAAAATCCCTGGCGTTATGTGCTTGAAAACAATAACGTACTCGGTCAATTCATCTGGGCTGGCATTGATTACCTGGGCGAAAGTTCCTATCCGGCAAAAGGTTGGGCCGGCTCCATCCTTGACATCTGCGGTTTCCTCAAGCCCAACGCCTATTACCGCAAAAGCCTCTGGTCAGTGGAACCAATGGTCTATCTCACCTTTTACGACAATAGCCTCAAACCCAACTATGCACGCGGACGTTGGTCATTCCCCAAAACCGCCTCCCACCTTAACTTTGAGCATTTCAAGCGAGAAATGGTCAAAGCCGCCATCTATACCAACTGCGATAAAGTCGAACTGCTGGTTAATGGTAAGCTGATGGGATGCAGATGCCCATCAGACTTTGAGAACGGGATCATTGAGTGGGTATTTGAATACGACGAGGGTGAAATAAAAACCATTGCTTACAAAAACGGCGCTCCGGTCTGTACCTACACGCTGAAAACCGCTGGCCCCGCCCGAGACATCCTGCTGACGCCCGACACAACACACCTTGATGCCGGCGACATCGCTCATATCGAAGTTCGTGCCACTGACGATGTCGGCATTCTCTGTCCCTCCGAAGACGCGCTTGTTGAGTTCGCCCTCAGCGGCGATGGCGTAATTCTGGGCGCAAGTTCCTCGAACCTGAATGGCGGCCTCGGCTACACCCTGCCAAAGGTTCACCTCTATGGCGGCAGAGCCTTACTGCTCATCAGAGCCGGCGCGTCAGCAGGCGCGCTGGAACTCACCGCCTATTCAGAACGCCTACGCCCCGCCACCCTGCGCTTTAACACCGCACTGCCCGGTTGTTCCTGAGCGGCAACATCGTTACCGTCCCCTTCGCTTCAACCCGCCGTCGCAAACCTCCAATTTGCACAGGCAGGCTCCACTTCCGGACAGCCAATGTATGACTCCAAAGATTTATTGGAATGGTATCTGTACGGCTCTATGAATTGGTGCGCTCCTCGCGACGACTAGAAACGAAAAACAGTCGAAACACGGAATTAATGTAGTTACTTGGCAATCTGTCCCAACCTAGCGACAAAGCATATCCTGACCTGTTATGTGTCGTTTTTTCTACGAAGCAGCACGAATGCCATGGCGTTGTTTACTTCAACTTTGCACTCGCTCCTTCAAGCATTTTATACAAGTCAATAACAAAAGGTATAGTTTCGTCAAGTGGCTTGTCATAATCCAGACCAAGTTGCTTACCCAGCACACTTAATATCGCGCCTATATTCTTCGTAATAATTATCAACAAAGCGACCAATATCTGCCAATAACGCCTGATAGTTTAACGCAAATTAGTTGACAAATGTTTCACTACATCTACTTTTGTCATAATTCTTCTTTTATGTTTTGCATACTATATTATTTAATAACACTTTAATTAAATAATATAATTTTACATTTATGTTGTTCAGCCATTGCATAAACTCCTTTTAACTAATGCTCAAACATGTTATTGCTTTATTTTACCTTATAAAATTTGTTCTGTCAATGCTTTTTATATAAAAATTTTCAACCAACTTTATACATAATTACGCATAACTCTTTAATACGACATCTATATCATTCTATCTCCTTATTGAAAATAGAAATTCGACAGCCTTGTTATGTGCAGTAATCCATTGCTTTTACACTTTCCATTTTTATTTCTTTTATACTTTCCACCGTTAGATCAGGTATTTCTTCGGGTATTCTTGGTTCTTGATTCTTATGTACTCCAACTTTTATCCTTATTGTTTTCATTCCTATTGTCTTTGCCGGGATTATGTCCTTGTCTATCCTGTCTCCAATCATGATACTTTCTTCTGCCCTACAATTACATTTTTTCAGTATTGCTTCAAAATATCTTGTATCGGGTTTTGTTATTTTATAATCATCTTGTATCTCACTAAATGCAAAATATTCCAATAGTTTCTCTTCCGCTAAATAGTTCCTGAAGTCATTTCCGTATTGACCTAAAATACCAATATTATATTTTTTTGAATATTCTATCAAAAAATCTTTTATTCCGTCCATTAACTCAAAACGGCTATTTTTATTTTTTAATTGCTCCTTATAATTTTTCTTTGATTCCTTAAAATCGTTTTTATTTATAATGTTTTTATATAAAATATAATCATATATTTTTGGGACAAACCGGTAAACAGCTTCTTCTGCATCATTCCAATACTGTTCTATGGAATAATTTTTATTGACCTGTTTTACAATATCAGTTATAATACGTGACGATGTTTCTTCAAATACTCTTTCGTTCAAAATAACCCCACCAGCATCTAAAAATATATTCTTTATCATTTTTATCCTCCTCAAAATGGTATATTCTATTTTTCATATGTTATCAACTAATCTCAATGGATTATTATGTATAACTCCTTAGATACGACACTCATATCGTATCTCCTTACACCAGTATCGGAATCCCGTGCTGCAACTTGAGCGGTTTCAGAAAGAAACGGTGTTCATGCTTAACGTACCGGCTGTATACGACGGTTTTGCAGCCAGAATGCCGACAGCCGTGGGCTGAGTGTGGCGTGGGAACGGAGTGTTCCCCATCTATGCTAGGACGCGGAATGACTTAGCCGTTGCGGAAGATGAAGGGCTTGAACTGTTTATGCCTTGCTGGTAAATCGTTAGCCAGCCTGAAAGTGTTACCGATGTGTCCAGTTACACCAGATTAGGAAGTGCGGCCATGTTAAGTATATCCATGATTCGCTCAAGCGGATTCACGATTCGCTTGAGTAGATTCATGATTCGCTTAAGCGGATCCACGATTCGCTTAAGTATATCCGCGATTCGCTTGAGTAGATTTACGATCCGCTTAAGCGGATCCGCGATTCGCTTGAGTATATCCACGATCCGCTTAAGCGGATTCACGATTCGCTTAAGTATATCCACGATTCGCTTAAGCGGATTCTTTCTTTACAATGATATCAAGAAGATTTCATCCGGCGTACTGAAGCGGCTCATAAGGTACTCAAACGTGCTGCCACCTCTATACGCATATTTAAGCCGCCGGGCGATAAGGCTTTTCGCCACTCCCGGCGGCCCCAACAAGAAGATGCTCTCTTCTGTGAGCAGGGTACTGATTTTTTCTTTTACGATTATATCAAGGAGCATATCATAACTATACCCATATAAACAAACGCATATCCCCGCAGACCCTATGGACTCTCAGACGACTCCATAGCCGCTTTGGTGTCAGTACAAGCGCTTCTTTTCTTTCAATACTTTCACCATAATGTTGCCCAGATACGCGCCGCCAGTGATCACGAGTTCTGGGCAACCAGGAAGCCGCTGCCCCTGACTGCGCAATACGGTATTGCCCAAATAGGCCACAGCTTCCATGCTGACCACCAATGAAGGCGGAACTTTGATAATGACATTGCCTAACACCGCGTTAACGCGCAATACAGTGCGACCACCTGGAAGATCGCCATCACGAATCGTGATGATCGTGTTGCCAAAGAGCGCAATAAACGAGCGTCTGCGGGTCAAGAGCGTGTCGCCAAAGATTTTACGGTTGGAAAACAGGGCGAGGTCGAGTTTTGACTCACCATCGTTAGACAGTGCCGGAGCAGTAGATACTGACGCGGGCATTGGGGCTGGATTGCCCGCGTAGAGCGCTGTCTCGTTTACTATTTTGTCAACAATGACAAGCTCGCGCTCACTCTCCACGCGGTTGATGTACTCAACAAGGCGCTCATACTCCTCAATCGACAGAGCGTTGAGAGAAAACTGCACTGATAGCGCTTCAATGGCCTGATTCTTGCGCTCCTCTATCTGCGTCTCTCGTGGGGATAAGGCTACGTTTTTGTTCGTCATCCTACTTCCACTCTTTTTCAGTATCTCCAATTATCTTGATGATTTCGTCTTGAGAGGCGCGGTTGCGGAGAAAGGTTCGAAAATCTTCCCGCTGACAGAAGAAGTTGACACGAGACAGGGTTTGCAAGTGCAGTTTGGGAGATGCGGATACAATGAGCAAGAAGCTATGCACAACATTACCGTCGAGCGCTTTCCAGTCAATGTCTCGTCGCAGGTAGCCGATAACCACGAACTGGTTCTTTGGTTCACTAATAAGGGCGTTACGAGGGTGTGGCAGGGCAATGCCCTTACCAATGGCTGTACTCATCAGTGCCTCTCGTTCAAGAAGCGCCTTGAGGAGTACAGCGCTATCAAGAGGCGCGGGTATGGGTATGGTTTTCAGCACTGCGGTCAGCACTTCCTCTGGCGTATTTCCTGGAATGTCCCGAAACACACCTCCTCGTCGAATCAGTTCAATCAGATTATTTTCCATTTTTCAAACTCCTTTAGCATAGTATTACAGGTTTCAGTATTAAAGGCTGTTGGGTCAAAACCCTCGCCCAGCTCTTGCTGGATTTTTCGCTTTTCAGAGGGACTGCCATTTTCAAGGATATCCAGATAACGCCTGAAGCGTATTGGCCCATCAAGCGTTTCAGGCGGCGCAGACCCTGCACCAGCGATACAACGGACGCCCTTGTCAAGCTCGGACGCGGAAAGAAACATGAGTTTCACAATCCACTTTGGCCCATACTCATAAGATACCTCTATGGTCCCGTTTAGTTCATGCAGACACTGTTTTGAATCCAGCGTTTTATTTCCAGACAGAAACCGGAACCCATAGGCGCCCTTCCAGTTAAACAAGAACTGGATCATGCGGTGTGTATCGAGCAGGGAATACGAGCTGCTCATGTCAAGACGACGCCATACGTCAGTTCCTGTGATGCTGATCTGGACTATGCGGCCTTCCCCACTGTTACTATCAATGTTTCGCACTACAGAAAAGTTCCGCTGTCTGAAGTCATCCATGGATTCATTAATGAGTCCACGGATATCCTCGTAAGTATCGATCATGCTGTCAATGGAATTGTCGATGGCCTCAAAGTCGGATTCTGGCGGTTCTTTATCAGTGTTGAGGTCTTCAAGTACTGCGGCGGCGTGTTCCTGTATTTGGGACAGAATGATGAACGTATGTTTTGGCAGGGAAGTCTCGGCAATGTCGCCCTTCCGCAAGCGCGCGGCGAGATCAATCACCGCAGTATGCAGTTCGCCAACCCGCTGCCGTATGGGTCCTATGTTCTTGTCCGCGAAACGATTGTAAGTATCCCTGAATTCATTAAAGACTTCAACTATATAGTCTGTCAGGAATGTCCGTTCCCGTCCGTTTAGGGTGCCGGCAGCTTGGGGAAGGATCCGTTCAATGACCCGCCCAACATCAGTATCCCCGCGGAACAGGGCATCTCGCACATAAGACATGACCACATACTCGGATATTGGAATTCGCTTCTGAAAGAGCATGTCCTCAAGCAGGGTACGGTCAGGCAGCATCTGGCTCTTTTCAAGCTCCCGGCTATCTGGAATCTCCCTACCTGCATACCAAAAACGGGTTTCAATCCCATAACCCACAGTCTCAATACGCTCGGTTTTCTCATAAAGGAATTCCTCCAGAGCATACGCTGGCACGGATCGCATACGCTCGCCACCATACCAGTAGGCAAAGGCGATCTGTTCCTCAGTAGACAGCCCGGGACCAAGCGTGGCGAATGATTCCATAAAGCCCTGTTCCGCCGCGACAAGCCATGAATGCAGGTCTTCCTCACTCCACTGGTCTTTAGCCACTCGCTCTAGTGCAAATTTGCCCTTCTTCCAATCCAGAATTCGCGCCTCAAAGCGGTCGCCAGGTACAAAAGTGCTTGAGAGATAGATGTTTCGCATATCAAGTACATGAATGGAAACCTCCACCGGGTCTTCATAAGGGTCTTCGTTAAAGGCCGCTTCGTTTCTGGGGTTATCACGGGCCACATACTGAGGGGCGTACTCTTCTCCAAAGATACTGTAGTAAGGATAGAAATTTTCAGGGTCTCCTTCACTGGTGGTAGAGGGTATACGCTGGCTGTTCCAGAAGAACTCATACTCCTGTGGCATGAGGATGGGATTGGCAAAGGGCGCACAGCGGTGTCCCGGAATCAGCACCCCGTTGAGTAATTCTTCTCGTGTTGGACTTATAGCAAAACACGCCTTTTCAAAACAGCCGCGCCGGGACATCCACTTCTGAGGCCCTACGGGAAAGGCAATGTTACGAATCTCCATAAGGCTGGTAAGTTCTGCGATAAGATGACGTCCCCCCCGCGAGGAACCGTGCTTACGGATGTGAGCTGCGGCATCTTCCAGCGAAAATGGGGAAACAATGTTTTCAAGAAAGCTATACAGCGCTTCTTCCTGGTTTTCAGTCATGACTATTCTAACTATGCCTTATGAAAGACACTAAGACAAGTGCGAAGGTGAAAATACTAGGATAAACGCATAGAACTAAAATGTATCATGAACCATACGAACCGTTCTTGTGGTTCGTATGGTTCATGGTTTATAGTTCTATAGTTCCGCTTACTTCACCATCTCGAATTCATACGTGCCGTCGCCGAGACCCAGCTCGTTAAGAAAACGAGTCTGGGAGTACGGGTCTTTGCCGTGGAGACGCTCGAAAAGGTGACCCTTGTCCCCGAGCTTGATGCCTTGAGGTATGCCTTCGGGGTTGAGACGCTCAAACTTGATCTGGTCAAGGCTGGCATTTTCAATGGCAGCGAGGTTCCATGACGACATAAGCCCAATGTCTGGCACAAGCGACGGCGTGGTCATACCCCAGCAATCGCACATAGCAGTGATGTTGATGAGCAGGTTAATGTAAAAAACATTGTCCGGCTGAAAGGTGTCAAGCACGGTTTTAGTGCAGAGGGCAAGCCCTTTCTGGAAGTCAAGGTAGCTGGCGTCGCTCAAGGTGATGGCCTCTGCCGGACAGACTTTCTTACAGTGCTGGCAGAGAGTGCAGTTGTGAAAGTTCACGCTATAGTTGCCATCCTTGTCAAAACTATTCGCCTTGTGGTTACAGGCTTCGATGCACGCGCCACAGTGGATGCAGTTCTCCGTGTTCCACTTGAGGCCACCTTCAAGCCCGTGTTGTTCGCGCCGCGTGCGGTCGCTCACACAGCCCATCGCAATATTTTTCACCGCGCCACCATAAGCGCAGCACCCATGTCCCTTCACATGGGAGAAGTCGATGAGGAAGTCAGCATCGTGGATGAGACCAGCGATGTCAACGTGCTTAAAACTCTTCCATTCGACCTCTTTGGTATACAGGTACTTGCCGAGATGTCCGGCAGCTTCCAACACTGGCGCGCCCAAGCTTTCTTGGGTATAGCCGCGCTGCTCAGGGTGGCGCCCCGCGATGTAGTGGTCCGTGAAGAAACACCTGCCACCATGCTCCTTCACGAATTCGGCAAGCAAACGCATGAATACCGGCGGAATGGTCGAGTAACCGACCTCCGAGCCGACGTGAACCTTGATGGCGACACTTTTGTCCTTGACCCTATCGCCAAGCCCGCTCGCCACAAGCTGTCGTTGCAGTTTACGCGGCAGAGTCTGATCCGCCTCATACGCACTGTATGCCATGTCTGAAAAATAAACTGTTGTCATTGTCTAAAACTCCTTCGCTTTGATTATGATTATGGAGTCTAAAAGTTAATGTTCATGTAAAGTCAATAGCTTCAGTCAGCTCTTCCTAAGATTTGACAGATTCTATATACTATTTCTATGGAATATATGAAACGAACCAGTACCTGTGGCGCTCTACGGAGGAAAGACGTGGGTACTAGCGTGATACTAAACGGCTGGGTATACCGGAAGCGGGAGCATGGGGGCATTTCCTTCATTAACTTGCGGGACAGATACGGTGTTACTCAGGTTGTTGTGGACGAGAACTCGCCGCCGGAACTTGTCGCCATAAGTGCGGAACTGCGGAACGAATTTTGCATCGCGGTTGAGGGTATTGTCCGCGGGCGCCCAGCCGCAATGGTGAACCCGGACATGGCAACCGGTGAGATCGAGGTGCTTGCCTCAAGACTCCTTATTCTTAACCGCTGTGAAGTGCTTCCCTTCCAGCTCGATGAAGAAGGCGACATAAAGGAGGAACTTCGCCTCAAGTACCGTTACCTTGACCTACGGAACGCAGATATGCAGCGCAAGATTCGCCTGCGAAGCGCAGTGAATTTTGCTGTGCGGGAATGGATGACTGGTCAAGGGTTCTACGAGATTGAAACGCCCACCTTTATCAAGTCTACGCCAGAGGGTGCGAGGGATTACCTCGTGCCGTCGCGGATACACGCGGGTAAGTTCTACGCTCTGCCTCAGTCGCCTCAGCTTTATAAACAGCTTCTTATGGTGTCAGGATTTGACAAGTATTTCCAGATTGCCCGCTGTTATCGGGATGAGGACGCACGCGGAGATCGCCAACCGGAGTTTACTCAGATCGATATTGAGATGTCTTTCGTGAGCCGCGACGATGTTCTTACCATGACCGAAGGGCTTATGGGCCATGTGTTTAAGAAGTGCCTCAATGTTGAGCTTCCGTCCACGTTTCCGCGCCTCAGCTATGAGGAGGCTATGGACCGGTATGGCTCAGACAAGCCTGACCTTCGCTTTGACATGAAGTTACAGGACTTTGCCCCGTATGTGTCTGCTGGCGGCTTTCAGGCGTTCAAGGACGCGTTGGCTGCTGGTGAAAGCAAAAGGGCCGCTGGTCTGGCAAAGGGCATCAGCGTCGCGGGTGGCGCGGTTAAGGCGCTCGTGGTTCCGGGCAAGGCTAGCTATTCCCGCAAGCAGATCGAGGAGCTGGAAACGCAGGCCAAGGTGTATAAGGCCAAGGGGCTTGCATGGATGAAGGTTAGCGGTTCAAGCGATGAGCCAACGCTTGAAGGCGGTGTCTCAAAGTTCTTCGGTGCTAATGCCGCTGACATAGTGCGGGGTTTAGGCGCAAAAAGTGGAGACCTTATCCTCATCTGTGCTGATTCATGCGCCCGAATCGCCAACATCGCCCTCGGCGCAGTACGTCTCCGACTCGGTAAAGACCTGTCCCTCTGTGATCCCCATAAGTTTGCCTTTGTATGGATTGTAGATTTCCCGCTCTTCGAGTTCAACGAAGAAGAGCAGCACTGGGAAGCTGCTCACCACATGTTTTCATACCCGCAGGAGCAGTATCACGCCACGTTGGAAAGCGACCCGGGCGCGGTGAAGGGCGACCTCTACGACCTGGTGCTTAATGGCTATGAGCAGGCCTCTGGTTCCATCCGTATTCATGAGTCGGCCTTACAGAAGCGCATCTTCAACATTGTAGGTATCTCTCCTGAAGAGGCTGAGAAAAAGTTTGGTTTTCTCACCAACGCTTTTAAGTTTGGCGCGCCTCCACACGGCGGCATTGCGCCTGGTCTTGATCGCCTCGTGATGCTCATGGCTGGCGAAACCTCTATAAAGGAAGTGATTGCCTTCCCGAAGAACTCTTTTGCCCAAAGTCCCATGGATGATTGCCCCAGCGCGGTAGAGCAGAAACAACTGGACGAACTGCACTTGCTGATAAGGCCGGAAGCGAAGTAGGTTCAGGAGGATAGGTTTCCGTGCGTACCTGCAACAGGTGTCTGACACTCTGGCGTTGTGGGTACGTTCATGCGAATAGGCTCACCGCTTCGGAGAGATCAGTACAGCGCCTCCAGACAGTGGCAAGCACTTGAGGTGGTGGTTCAATGAGGTCTTTGATGAAGACTGAGCGTATACCTGCAGCATGAAGACTTTGAAGGCCAGCAGGGGAATCCTCGAAGCCAATACTATCATCTGGCTCTGTACCCAGATGTTCCAGAGCGCGGAGGAAAATATCAGGCGCAGGTTTCCCCTGCGTAATCTCATCTCCACAAACTTTGACCACAAAACGGTCTGCTATACCTGCCTTGCGTAGTTTCCAAAGCGCGGCGTCTCGTGCAGTCGAGGTGGCCACAGCGCACGGTATCTGAAGCTGGGCAAGGTGATCCAGCAGGACGATGAGTCCCGGACGGTAGGAGATGCCGTTTTGTTCAGCCTCTTCCTTGTTACGCCGAGAAACTTCCGCCCTGATGTCCTGATAGGGAAAATCCGTCCCATAAGCCTTCATAAACACGTCTCTCGTGCCAGAGGCGTTCACGCCAAAAGTATGAAGGACGACTTCCTCGCTTATGTCCCAGCCAAAAGCTTTTGTAACTTGCATCCAGTGTGCCAGAGCCGGACGCTCGGTATCCAGCATGAGTCCGTCCATGTCAAAGATCACAGCAGCCGGATGTATAAGGGTAGTTTTTATCATAGGTTGACTATACCATGACGAGTTCATCGACGTAAGCACCAAAATGGTAAACGCCCATCGGTCTTGTGCCAGACACTTTGATACGATGCTTAGAGTTTTCTCTGAAGCCCCAAAAAATGGTCGACATCCAGCTTTTCGTAAACAGCGTGAACCAGATGAAAACCACTGCTTGACGTATCTGGAAAGAGTTGTAAAATAAGATCAAGTTTTTTGACCCATACAAGGGTCGTAGGAGGATGGCTTATGAAAAAGCTACTTTTGATGCTCGCGCTAGTGAGCATAACGGGATTCACCTTTGCAAGGGGAACATCACAACCGGCTGATGGAACGGTAAAACTTACCGCCTATATGCAGATCGACATGGCTGATCCCCAGTATGAATACTGGGGCGTTACTTTGGACGCCTTTGCAAAGAAGTACCCGAACATTCAGCTCGAGTTCGAGTACGTGTCTGGCGAACAGTTCCACGACAAGTTTCAGGCTATGGCGGCTGGCGGAGAGATTCCTGACCTCTTCACCTGTTACTCAGGGGCGCGCTCCAGTTACATCCTGAATCGCGGCATGGTGAAAGACCTGCGTCCATACCTCACTGAGGACTTCAAGTCTCAGTTTGCGTCCAGTATCTGGGACCCGCAAGGACCTAACGGGGAAATCTATATCATCGCGCCAAACATGGCCGTTACAACGGTAATCTACATCAACACGCGGCTTCAGAAGGAACTCGGCCTCACCACGCCCACGACACTGGACGAGATGATCGCACAGGTTCCCACGATTCGTGCCGCCGGCAAGACGCCGCTGCTCTTTGCCAACAAGGGCGTGTGGCAGGCACAGTCCCTGCTCCTCTCCACGCTGGTAGACCGGCTAGGCGGTAAGGGCTGGTTTGAAAGAGCCATGTCCGGCGAGGCCAAGTTCACGGACAAACCGTTTGTGGATTCGCTTGCCATAGTCAAGCAAATGGTTGATACCCAGCTTTTCGTAAACGGC
Source organism: Treponema sp. (assembly GCA_031267685.1). Lineage (GTDB taxonomy): Bacteria > Spirochaetota > Spirochaetia > Treponematales > Breznakiellaceae > JAIRMT01. The sequence continues at coordinate 10,839 of JAIRYV010000017.1, read as the reverse complement.
GTGAACCAGATGGAAGGCACTGTGGCAACAAGCGACTTCATTCAAGGTAACGCGGTGTACTACCTCAACTCCGGCTGGTCAATCACCTCAGTAAAGACTTCCTGCCCACCTGATCTCTGGAACGACGTTGACCTCATCTTCTTCCCTGAACTGAACGGCGAAGTAAGCAAAGGCTCCAGCGCGGCGACAATGGGCGAGGCGCTTGCCATGAATGCCAAGCTCACCGGCGCAAAGGAAGACGCAGCGTGGAAGTTCCTCAGCTTCATCTATGGGGCAGAGGGCGCAGACATCTTCCAACGCTACGGCTCGATTTCTACGTATAAACTTGACCTGTCTAAGTATGACATTGACAAGGTAACGAAGCAGTACATCGATCTCATCAACACGCGTCCTATGGGCTACATCATTGACGCGAAGATGGACGGTGAAGGTGTGAACAATCTCCTCAACCCGGGCATACAGGCGGTGATGATGGGCGACAAAACTCCGCAACAGCTTGCTGCTGAGTATGAAGATTGGGTCGCCAGAAACGATTCCAACCGTCGCGCTCAGTGAGGGCGTGTGGATTGAAACCAACCATAGACGCTAGTTAATGAAAAAAGTCTGCGGATTATACGGATTATCGATTTCAATCAGCGTAATCTTGTAATCCACAGACAAATTGCAAGGGGGCAATATGCGTTATAGCACCTACAAACGAATCAGTTATTACAGTTTTGTGTTACCTGCGTTTCTTATCTTTATTGGGGTAATCATATTTCCCCTGGTGTTCAGTTTTGTGCTTGGCTTTGTTTCATGGAAGGGCTATGGCGAAATGGAATTCGTTGGCCTTGATAATTACATCCGCATTTTTTCAGACCCGGTGTTTCATATTGGTCTGCGTAACAACATCGCTATTGTGCTAGTCTCAGTATTCGGGCAAATCCCACTAGGGCTTTTACTCGCCTATATGCTGTACCGGAAAATGGTTGTACGCGCAGACCTTTTTGAGGTACTCATTTTTCTCCCCATCACGATTTCGTCGGTTATCGTGGCGCAGCTTTGGAACCGCATTTTCTCGCCTGTGGGTATTTTCACCACGTTTATGAAAGCGGTAACTGGCAACCACGAATATATTATGACCATTGTAGAAAATAAAACCTTTGCTATAGTGCCAATTATGTTTGTACTGTTATGGCAGCATACGAGCCTCTACATGGTTATATTTCTCGCCAATCTTCAACGCATCCCTTCGTCGGTTATCGAAGCAGCGCAAATTGAGGGAGCTGGTGAGGGAACAATTTTCATAAAGCTTATCATGCCTATGATGAGCTATGTTATTTTCATCAATTCCATACTGGCAATTTCCGGCAGTTTTAAAAGTTTTGATTTGATATATTCCATGACCGGCGGCGGTCCCGCGCATTACACCGAAGTAATCGCGGTGTATATGTACAACACGACCTTTGTTCATCAGAACTATGGATATGGAAGCGCGCTGTCCATTGTCATCATTTTATTCATAATCCTATCGATAGGGTTAACCCGCCTCGCGTCGCGTGCGCTGAAAGTGGAATAGGGGGAAGATATGGAAAACATCGAAAAAGTACCCAGACTGAGACGAGCGCCAATCCTGTGGCGTTGTTGTGCATATATTCTGATGTTGAGTTTTGCCCTGCTCACGATTTTCCCCATGTTGTGGTTGGCGTATTCGTCGCTCAAGCCGCACGCTGAAATCATGCTGCATCCGCTGGCACTCCCGCAGGCTCCCACGTTTAACAATTACATCAGAGCGTGGACCATGGGCGGACTGGGGCCTGCGTTGGGCAACAGTTTTATTTACACGGCAACCGCCACAATAGCCACGCTGTTTCTGGCGCTTGCGGCGGCGTATGGTCTCACGAAATTTCCCTTTAAGTCGCGCTCATTTTTCACCGCCAGCTTTGCTCTTGGCCTGATGATCGCGGTACACGCGGTTCTCATCCCGCTTTTTATCATGGAACGTCAGGTGGGCATACTGAACCAGCGCGCTGGTGTCATACTCCCTTACATCGCCTTTGACCTGCCCATGTCGATAATGATCGCCATTTCCTATATCAAAGGTATTCCCGACGCGATCCTTGAATCGGCTGAAATCGACGGCGCGAAGTACGGCGCGGTGTTCTGGAAACTGATTGTACCGTTGTCCACGCCTGTTGTTGCCACCATGGTCATACTCTCATTCCTGCGCCACTGGAACGAGTTTTTGTTCGTGTTTTTATTTACAACCAGAATGAGTCTGAAAAGTCTGCCCGTCGCCATTACCCAGTTTGCGGGCAAGACTAACGTTGAATACGGGCTGCAATATGCGTCGCTCATCATTGGCATTTTCCCGATGATTGTGTTTTACTTTTTCTTTCACGCTCAACTTATAAAAGGCTTTGGCGAAGGCTCGCTGAAGGAATAGCAAGGAGAAACGATTATAGGCGAAGCAGCATAGTGGGGCGCTCAGTCCTGCCCCGCTATGTCGTTGCGCCTATTTCTAGGCGTGTGTACCACACACTCAACTAGCGTGTGTGGTACACACTCAACTAGTGTGTGTGGTACACACTCAACTAGCGTGTGTGGTACACACTCAACTAGCGTGTGTGGTACACACTCAACTAGCGTGTGTGGTACACACTCAACTAGCGTGTGTGGTACACACTCAACATGAAATTAAAAAATTACAGTTCCTTATTATTTTATCATGATTACTAGGTTCACGCGTCTTTGTTCCATGCTTTATTCTATCATTTCAGAGGTTGTCGAACAAGTCCATTATAAGACGTGGAATCATTACGGTTTTTCCTCCCATGTCTACCGAACCACTTGCCGAGAATTCATAAGCAGTAAACAGCATCCCGAATACCAGCGCCATGCTGAGTATTCTCATAAGCGAACTCTTCCCTTTCATTTTAGCCTCCTTAGCCAAAAATTTGTTAACACTAGACGACATGGTAACGTTGTATGCTTTAATGTTCCAAGAAAATGAGAATACGAAACAGTTCCACGCACACAAAGCACGAGGACAAGTCAGCTTAAGTGGAACTTTGTCCGGTGTTTAGCAGCGCCACGACCTTGCAGAAAGCGCCGCGTGAGCACGTGTAACAAAACCTCTTCACACGCTTGCCATAGTTGTGGTAACATGGGGCATGGAAAAAGCTCCGCGGACACTCGTCCTAATCCCGAAGCGTTTTGTAGACTCGCGGCTTATCAGCAAACACTTATTCGCCAGAACAGAGACGTCGTACCTGCCAGCGCTTGACAGGTTTCGCAGTTGGTCTATAGGCTTCTTGTATGGTATATCTGCGTCACCATGCCGGAGAACGGCATAGCGTATCAGGTTAAGATACGGCTTGCCATGTGCCGTATGACTAAGTAGATTGGAGGGACTTCCCTGAGAAACATTCAGGAAACAGGATACTATCAAGATATGGAGGAACACTAATGAGACACATTGCGCGTTTTGTGTTGTGTATAAGTGCGGCGCTGGGCTTAGGCGCGTGCGCCACGTCCATTACTGTACAGGTTACGAAACCACCCAATATGGACACGAGCGGCATTAAACGCATCGCAGTTATGCCTTTCTCCACGACTGGCTACACCATGCTAGACCGGCAGGTCGTTCAGGAACTCACCAGCGCGGTTACAGAAACTGTTCTGCAAACTGGACATTTTACTCTGATTGATGCGGCTGATGTAGCGCGGCGGCAGAGTATGCGGGAAAATCTCGTTACGTATGTGGATGGGATTTTGACCGGCGAGATAACGTCGCTTCGGGTGAATGACTCAAGCAGGCTGCAAGAGTCCAAGAACAAAGATGAGAAACCTACCATAGTTTGGACACGGGAAGTTTCGCTTGACTTTGTTTACCGGGTAAGTCGTATACGGGACAACAGCATCATAGCTCAGGCGCGGAAGTCTGTTTGGGCTACTTCTACCAGCTATGATACTAAGGACCATCTGGAAGTCCCCTTTGTTATGGCACAGCGGTTGATTCGCTCCCAGTTATCGAACCTTGCCAGAGACATCGCGCCATGGACCGTACAGGAGCGAAGGGTCCTGGTTCAGGAAACCTCAAAGGATAAGGCGCTCAAACAGCGCATGAAAGACGCGGAACGGCTGGTCAAAGAGAGGAGTTACCGGCCAGCGCTGAACGCCTTCAGTGCCATCTACGCGGAAACCGGTAGTTTTGCGGCGGGATACAACACGGCGATCATGACCGAAATCGTGGACAGCTTGCCAGAGGCGATTACGCTTATGGGGCGTCTGGCAAATGCGACCTCAAACTCTAGAGCGGCGTCAGAACTGGCGCGTATGCAGCGGACGCTTGCCGAAACCGAGACTGTGGCCGCCAAGTTCACCGAGCCAAGCGGGACTGTTGACAGCGCAATCAAACAGGCGTCAAAAGAAATCCTTGTGCGGCTTCCCGCTGGCTCAAAGGTATCGTTATTAAACGTATCTTCTGTTGACGCTGGACTCATGGATTACGTCATTGCTGAACTTTCAACTGCGTTTATCAATGCTCAGGGCATAAGCCTGATTGATCGGCAGAATCGCGATCTTCTTGAAGCGGAACAGCGCTTCCAGTTATCTGGCGCGGTTGATGATGAATCAGCGGTCTCGATTGGACACCTCTTAGGCGTGGATACGCTGGTTATGTGTTCGATTGCTGGATCAGGCAGTCTGCGACGGTTGGTCGTGCAGATGCTTAGTGTTGAAACTGGAGAGCTTGTATGGCAAGTGTCTCAGGAGATATAGGCGCTGCGGGTGAATACGCCTCAGTTGGCGTCTGGCAAGGGCGGCGATATGCGTGTTCTTGACTGGCAAGACCTGATCCATGGCCAGCCGCTCTTGCGCCCAGCCGCCATGACTATCGGCGTGTTCGACGGCGTTCATCGGGGGCATCAGGCGCTTATCACCCGAATCGTTGGACGGGGACTGGACCCGGTGGTTGTTACGTTCAGGCAAAACCCGCGTCTTTTTTTTGATAGTGCAAACTACATGGGAGATATTTCAAGCCTTACCCAGAAACTTTCCCTGATTGAGTCGCTCGGTGTGACGTGTACTATCCTCATTGACTTTTCCAGCAATTTCAGTAAACTGAGTGGTTGGGATTTTATTGATTTACTGACAACGTATGGTAAGATGGCGTATCTGGCTATTGGCGCTCAGTTCCGTTGCGGGCATGGGCTTGATACGGATGCAACGCTTATCAGGCGGGTGAATGAGCAGCACGGTGTGGTGACTAAACTTGTGGAACCAGTGCTTGACGGGGCCAAGCCGGTCAGCTCAAGTCGGATTCGCGCTGCGATTCGCGCTGGCGATTTTAGCGCGGCTGAAGCCAGCATGGGACGAGCATTCACGTTAGACCTTGAGTCAGCGTGGCCCTTGGTTCCGCCGGATGGGGCTTACCGTGTGGTGGTTGAGGAGCGTGAGACAGAAATCGAAATCACCAATGGAATCATTATGCTTCCCGCGTCTTTGGACGCGGTGAGCGTAAGACATATACAGTTTCTGAAAAACATATAGTAGGAGTTTTTATGGCTTTAAACAAAGAAAACGTAACTTCCATCATTAGCAAGTTCGGTAAAAACGAAAAAGATACCGGCGCATCGGAAGTCCAGATTGCCCTGTTGACTGAGCGGATAACCCAGCTCACGGGACATTGCAAGCAGTTCAAGAAAGACAAATCAGGTCAGCGGGGTTTGTTGATTTTGGTTGGAAAGCGCCGGCGACTTTTGAAGTATGTCCAGCGTACCAACATTGAAAAGTATCGCTCTCTCATCAAAGACCTCGGTCTCCGCAAGTAAAACCACCCAAAACCGGTTCATAACAAAACCAGAACCGGTTTTCGATTTGCTAAACCGCAGTTATCAAAGGGACTGATCCAGATACTGAAGCAGTCTTGGAGTTTGCAAAGCAAACTCTTTTATTATTAAGGAAAAAATGCAACGAGTAAGCTATGAAATCGCCGGCAAAGAACTGATTCTTGAAACCGGTCGAATTGCGAAACAGGCCAATGGCGCGGTCTTTGCCCAGTACGAAGGGTCAACTGTGATCGCCACGGTCTGTTGTTCGTCGGACGCTGTAGAGGGACTTGATTATGTCCCGGTAACAGTGGATTACAACGAAAAATACTACGCTGCGGGGAAGATTCCCGGTGGCTTCATCAAGCGGGAAAGCCGTCCTAAGGACAAGGAAATCCTGGTATCACGGCTCATTGACCGTCCCATGCGGCCTCTTTTTGAAAAGAGCTTTGGCCGTGAGATTCAGATTGTGCCAACCACGCTCTCAACGGATCAGGTGAACCCGCCTGATGTCCTTGCCATCATCGCTTCTTCAGCGGCAGTACATATATCTGACATTCCCTTTAACGGGCCTATTGCCGGTGTGCGTGTCTGCTTTGTCAATGATACCTTTGTGGTGAACCCAACCTACGAGGAGATCGAGAAGTCTCAGCTTGAAATCGTGGTAGCCGGCACTAAAGACGGCATCACTATGGTGGAAGGCGGAGCAAGCGAGGTTGGCGAAGACCTCATGATTGAGGCGCTTGAAAAAGCGCATGAGGTGATTAAAGACCTCTGCGCATTGCAGGAAAAGCTGCGTGAACTGGCCGGCAAAGAAAAGCTGCCCCTCACTGAAAGCGCACTTACGCTTGAAAACGCAGCAGCTATCCGTGAGGCGGCTTATCCCAAACTACTGAAAGCGTGTTTTCTCAAGGGTAAGCAGGAGCGTCACGAAGCAATTCACGCGGTTAAGACCGAGTGCCAGACCCAGTATGCAACCCAGCTTGAGGATGAGGCGCAGGCCAAGCTTTTTGCCGCCTTGTTTGAGGATATGCAGTACGAGATTCTGCGCTCCTCGATTCTGGATAAGGGTTTGCGGGTTGATAGCCGCGGCACTGAAGACATCCGCACGATCACGTGTGAGGTGGGCATCTTGCCGCGTGTGCATGGCTCAGCGCTCTTCACTCGTGGGGAAACTCAGGCGCTCGTGGTAACAACCCTGGGAACTGTGTTTGATGAGCAGATTTTCGATGACATTGACGGCGATAAGCGGGAACATTTCATCCTGCACTATAACTTCCCCCCCTATTCCGTAGGCGAAGTGGGGCGACTTGGCACTGGTCGCCGCGAGATTGGTCATGGAAACCTTGCGCGACGTTCCCTTGAGCCAATGATTCCGTCAAAAGAAAGCTTCCCCTACACAATTCGGGTTGTTTCCGAAATAATGGAGTCCAACGGCTCCTCGTCAATGGCCTCGGTCTGCGGCGGAACCCTTGCCTTACTTCAGGCGGGTGTGCCAATGAAGAAGCCGGTCGCCGGCATTGCTATGGGGCTGATTACCGAAGGCGAGCGCTTCGCAGTGCTTTCCGACATACTCGGTGAAGAAGATCACCTGGGCGACATGGACTTTAAGGTCGCCGGAACCGAACAAGGCATCACCGGCTTCCAGATGGACATCAAAATCGCCGGTGTCAGCCCTGAAATCATGCGCAAAGCCCTTGATCAGGCAAAGCGAGGACGTCTGCACATCCTCTCGATTATGAACCAGACGATTAGCAAGCCCGCCACGTCTATCAGCGAATTCGCCCCCAAAATCGTAACCATGAAAATCGATATTGATAAAATCGGCGCACTCATTGGCCCCGGTGGAAAGAACATCAAGGCGCTCTGCGAGCAGTACCACGTTACCATTAACACGGAAAACGATGGCACAGTAACGATTTACGGGAAAAACACCAAAGACGCTGAGGAAGCCAAAGACGCAGTAACCGGCGTTGTCTCAGACCCAGAGATCGGGCGCATTTATAATGGCACGGTGAAACGGATTATGGACTTCGGCGCGTTTGTGGAAATCCTGCCAGGTAAAGAGGGCCTGGTGCATATCTCCCGTCTTTCCCGCCAGCGTGTCGCTGTGGTAACAGACGTCGTGAAAGAAGGCCAGCAGCTCCCGGTCAAGCTAATTGAGATTGACAAGATGGGGCGGCTCAACCTCTCGTACATTGACGCCGTTGATGGCGGCGAAGACAACGGCGACAACCGACGCGACGAAAGCCGCGGCTCAGACCGGTATGAAAGCCGCGGCGACCGCCCGAGAAATGAGCGTCCGCACCGGCGTTAAAGCCGGACGGTATGACGCCTTATGCCGTTAGCAATGCCGTTAATACCAGAACAGAGAACGTCAAAGCGACGTTCTCTGTCATGGACATTATTCCGGTACATCATCGCAGAGACCCTGCTTTCCTTTCTTATAGCATTTCTCGTGTTTTTCTTTCTCTTTTTCGTAAACCAGCTTTTGTTGATGGCCGGTAACATACTTTCTAAGCGGGTCCCTGCTTATCAGGTTGCCCTGCTTGTCTTCTACTCCCTGCCGACCATTATCGCCCTGTCTGCCCCCTTCGCTGCCCTCATGGGAACCCTCATGACCATTGGCCGGCTTACTGCAGACAACGAAGTGCTGGTTATGCTTTCCTCCGGCCTTTCATACAAAGTGATCTTTATTCCAGCCTTGCTCGTCGGCATCAGCATTTCGCTCGCGTCTTTTCTTGCCAATGACATATTGATGCCAGCCGGACTCATCCAGTATCACAAGCTCTACCGACGTATCACGGTTGCCACCCCTGCGCTGGAACTGGGCGCTCACTCCGTGAAACGCTTTAAAGACACGGTGATCATCACCGGCGATGTGGAAGGCAACTTGATTGACAACGTGTTTATCCTTGACCGTACGAGCGATGGAGAACGTCGCGTGATCATGGCGCAAAACGCAGAACTTAAGGACGCTGGAACACGAGGTCTCAGCCTCGACCTGAACGGGGCTTTCATTCAGTCTTCCAAAGAAATCAGCAGACAAGACTATGACTATGCCTCAAGCGCTATGTTGCGTTACTGGGTGGCACAGGAAGACATCATCGAAGGTATTGAGAACCCGACTCCGAGCGAGATGAGTTCAGCGGATGTTGCCAAGGAGATCAAAGTAAGAGAAGCAGCGTTGCAAACGCGGCTCAATAATCGGTATAACCGCGTACTGAATCAGGCGCTTGCCCTTGAGGACAGCCTGCGAAAGGGCCCCGATAACCCGGCGTGGAACCGCCTGTCCAATAACCTTGTTGGATTTACACGGGATGTCGAAATCGCGCAAAGCATCAGCGACGACCGGAGCCTACGGAATCATCTACTTGAGTATTACAAGAAGTTTTCGCTTCCTCTGGGCGCGTTATGCTTTATGTTTCTGGCGATTCCACTCGGTATGATGGCAAAGAAAGGAGGCATGGTATTCTGCTACATTGTAGGTGCGATTATCGCGTTCCTGTACTGGGCCTTCCTGATCGGTGGTCAGACACTGGGGCTGCGTCTGGGTTATTCGCCATTCTGGACCATGTGGCTTCCCGACCTACTGGCAGTTTCCATCGGCCTTATCCTCTGTATGATGAGGCTGCGTAAATGACACTGGATCGCTATCTGGTAAAGCAATTTTTACCCATGTTCATTGTTGCGGTATCAATGTTCGTACTACTGCTTATACTCGTGGATCTCTTTGCCAATCTCTGGCGCTATCTCAACTATGAAGTTTCCCTGATAGAAATCTTGCACGTTTCGCTTCTCTACCTTCCAAAAAGCTTTTCTTATGCCATGCCGATTGGCCTACTCTTTGCCGGAGCCTATACATTAGGCGATCTATACGGCAGAAACGAGCTTACCATTGTCTTTGCTTCGGGTATCCCGTTCTGGCGTTTCAGTATGCCGCTGATGCTCATTGGCCTTTTTGCCTCGTTATTTGCGTTTTTCTTTGAAGACCAGATCGTGATTCCCACATTAAAGGCAAAAAATGATCTTTCCCGAACCCTTTTGCATGAATCGAACCGTGAAAGCAACTCAGACATTGTTATCAAGGCAAACAGTGGCAGACTTATCTATTCGGTTGATTATTTTGACGTAAGCGCTGTAACCCTGAATGGGATCAGCATCATTGAACAGGGGGATGACGGCTCATTTCAGTCGCTGATTCGCGCTCCGCGTGCCGCATGGAGCGGTGAGTACTGGGTTTTTTCCAATGCACTTAGGTATCAATGGGATGATGACTTCATGCGAGTCAGTCCGCTTCCCGAAACCGATATCTACCGTGAAACTCCGGACACATTCAGGCGAAGTGCGGTGAATGTTGAAGAGCTATCTGCGAAGGATGCTGTTCTGCTCATTGAAGACCTCAAGACCGCTGGTCTTCCCTTTATCGGCGCCCTCGCTGACTATTACCATCGCTTTTCTTTTCCCTGTGTTTCGCTTGTAGTGATGATTCTTTCGATTTCAATGGGCAGTAAGTTTAAGAAGAACATTTTGCTTATGAGTCTTGGTTCGAGTCTTGGTTCATCGGTGTTATTTTATGTAACAGACATGATAACCATGATGATGGCGAGACTTGGGTATATTCTGCCTGTTGTGGGTGCATGGTTACCAGTGCTACTGTTCGTAGTTGCCGGAGTTGTTTTGTTAGCGAATACCAAAACCTAACTAGTCAATAGTTAATAGCCATGAGATTACGGCCTCATATACCTGACCCTTTTCACCTAGCCCATTCACCGACCTTACGTGTGTCCACACACGCTAGTTGAGTGTGTACCACACACACTAGTTGAGTGTGTACCACACACGCTAGTTGAGTGTGTACTACACACACTAGTTGAGTGTGTACCACACACACTAGTTGAGTGTGTACTACACACACTAGTTGAGTGTGTACCACACACGCTAGTTGAGTGTGTACCACACACGCTAGTTGAGTGTGTACCACACACGCTAGTTGAGTGTGTACCACACACGCTAGTTGAGTGTGTAC
>JAIRYV010000093.1 GCA_031267685.1 Treponema sp. | reverse complement strand
TATGCTGTTCAATGACACTAGCCTATGCTACTCAATGACACTAACTAGAATCACTCGATAACACTAGCTAGAATCACTCAATGACACTAGCCTATGCTGTTCAATGACACTAGCCTGTGCTATTCAATAGCACTAGCCTGTGCTGTTCAATGACACTAGGCGGTGTTACTCAATAGCACTAGCCTGTGCTGTTTTTACCAGCAACGGTTCCTATGCGTCTTCGAGTAAGTGATAGGGCTTGTCATCCATACAGACTACCGGATACTATTCATCATAGGGTTGCCTAAATACCTCTAATACATCTTCCATGGCCGCCACGAACGTTCTGTTATGCTGGGGATGGTATACACCGGCAGTCTTTCAGGTGCAGTTAAGCGGCGTTCTTTTACAAGGCGGCTGATGGTCATATAGGATATGCTATCCATATGCCCGTAACTCTACGGAGGTACCGGCTAATCATCTCAAGGTTCAGGCGCTGCATCCCTCAGGCGGTTTTGTACAGGCCACTGCACTGTTCCAGGCTTCCCGTTCCGCGGTTACTTTGGCCGGTACTGGTGGGGTTTGCCGCTTTTTGCGCTGCAAAAAGTGACAAGGTCTGCGGCTTCTGTACCGTTCTTTTTGATTCGCTGAATCGTCTGACGGCTTACCCCGATAGGTGTGACAATCTGCATTTCAATATCTGGTATTCGGTCTTCAGAGGTATCCAGAGCACGTTGAGATTACTCCTCCCGGTTGAATACTACTATTCTAATGTGATTTTTATCAATCTGTCGTTGTTACTTCCTACTAGCAGGGTTGAGTATCAACTTTGATAAGGTGTTTCCCACAACAATCGCTTCTTATTACTATAAAGAATAACTATTCACCTGCAGATAGCTTCAGCGATGTGGCCAGAGACGCAGCAAGGCTGGACGGGCTGAAGATACGCGCTGGTTTACTCGTCTCATTGCTCGGCAATCCCCAGTCCGCGAGTATGTCGCGGGCAGAACTGACACAGGGAGCGCCGTCGTCGTGGAGTTTGCGAACACCTTCGCTGTGCGGCGATGCCACGCCAAGCGCGCTGACCCAGAGATCGCGCCCCTGCTCAAGGGCAAAACGCGCTGTGATCAGTGCGCCAGACTGCTCCGGCGCTTCGATAATCAGAGTGCCGCGTGCCAGCGCCGAAATGATCCGGTTCCGCGCCGGGAAGTGCCACTTCTCAGGACCAACGCCTGGTGGATACTCACTCAACAAGGCTCCCCCTTGCTCGACAATGCGCCGTGCCAGAGGACGGTTACTCGTCGGGTAAACCATATCAAGACCAGAACCCAGAACTGCCACTGTAGGTGTGCCACCTTCTATGTTTCCCCGATGCGCCATAGTGTCAACACCTAGGGCCAGCCCTGATATTATCGCAAGCCCAGCCCGTGCAAAATCCCTCGCCAGAGTATACGCTTCTCGCCGTCCCGCTTCAGACGGCTTCCGCGTTCCCACAATCGCCAGCAGCGGCTTTTCCGGGTTAGGCAGCGCGCCTCGGTAAAACAACACAGACGGTGGATCCCAGGTTTCCCGCAAGAGCGGCGGATAGCACGTGTTCCGATAAGAAACCCAGCTAATACCCCGGCGGCGGGCCGCAGTCGCATCAGCCTCCGCTTGCCTCGCCAGCGCGTCTTTGTCCCATGCGGCCCCGCGCAAAGCGTGACCAATCAGCAACTCAACGTCAATACGGCTAAGCGCAAGAAAATCAGCCTCGCTCTCACAGCGCTGGGCAAGCAAGAGCTTTTCGTGCGAGGATAGATTGGTGATTCGGCACAGGAAAAGATCGATTAAACCCCTTTCGCTCATAGCGCTCACTGTTTCCGGTATACCGTAAGGTAGTCTATAAACGAAATCACGGCAAAGACCGCTGATATAAGGAAGATTAGTATCGCAGCTATACGCAAAGGCGGGAACGCCACGTCAAACCCAAGTCTACGGGCGCTTGAAGCAAGGAGTGCCACGCCTCCGGCAATCATGTACGTTACCGCCTTAATCTTTCCGCCCATACGCGCCCCCTGCGCCGTATTCTTGTTCAGCAGCATAAGGTTTCGCAGAAACTGGATACTGAACTCACGGTACAAAACCACCAGCAAGACCGGCGACGGCAGGATGCCGTCAAGCACAAAACAGAGGAAGTAGGTGATCCTCGCCAGTACATCAGCAAACGGATCAAGCAGTTTGCCAAGATTGCTCACTTCCTTGCGGGCGCGGGCAATCTTGCCATCAAAGAGATCAGTCAGTTCAGCCCCAATGAATAGTACCCATAGGGCAGGCACCGTCCATGTCCAGTCTATTGTGTCAGGAAACCATACTGGCAGACGGTATACCACAAAGAAGAATGGCGCCAGCACAAGACGCGACGCTGTTACTTTATCAGCAAGTGTCATGTATTTAAGTATGAAGGCACACGCTTATGATGTCAAGAAACGTGGGACTCATCACAGAGTTCAAAGTTTGATGTAGGCTTTAGTGCCAGACACCTACGCACCAGTGCCAGACACCTACGCACCAGTGCCAGACACACTCACGTCAGACACCCACACACCAGTGCCAGACACACTCACACCAGTGCCAGACACCTATACACCAGTGCCAGACACACTCACGTCAGACACCCACGCACCAGTGCCAGACACCCACGCACCAGTGCCAAAGCAACGCTCACTCGTCTTTTGTTTTCAGCACCGCGAGGAAGGCACTCTGTGGTAGCTCCACATCGCCGACCATCTTCATACGCTTCTTGCCTTCCTTCTGCTTCTCCAGCAGCTTGCGCTTACGCGTGATGTCACCACCATAACACTTCGCAAGCACATCCTTGCGAAGCGCATTCACCGTCTCCCTCGCAATAATCTGACTGCCAAGTGCGCCCTGTATCGGAATCTTGAACTGCTGACGCGGTATCTCGTCGCGGAGACGCTCACACACCACGCGAGCACGGTCGTAAGCTTTGTCCCGAAACACAAGCTGAGATAAGGCATCCACCGCTTTGCCATTGAGCAGTATATCGAGCTTCACAAGCGCAGTCAGCTTGTACTCGGTGATGTCGTAGTCAAACGACGCATAGCCACGACTAATGCTCTTGAGACGATCGTAGAAGTCAAACAGAACTTCGGCAAGCGGCATATCATAGACAAGTTCCACACGCTTCTCGTCAAGGTAACTCATGTTGGTTTGTACACCGCGCTTCTCCATGCACAAGGTCATAATGTTCCCCAGATAGGTCGTGGGCGTGATGATCGAGGCGCGGATGTACGGCTCTTCGGCGCTTTCAATACGACCCTCGTCCGGGTAGTCCGCGGGGTTGTCCACAAAGAACCTTTCACCATCACGCGCCAGAATACGGTACTTCACTGACGGCGCAGTGAAGATGACCAACTGGTCAAACTCCCGCTCAAGGCGTTCCTGTATCACCTCAAGGTGGAGAAGCCCAAGAAACCCGCAACGAAACCCAAAACCTAACGCAACTGACGAGTCTTTCTCATAGACAAGCGAGGCGTCATTGAGTTTGAGCTTCTCAAGGCTGATCTTCAGTTCCTCGTAGTCATTAGAATCAACAGGATAGATGGAAGAAAACACCACAGGCTTTACCTCACGGAACCCAGCAAGCGGCACGTCACAGGGCTTTTCCGCACTGGTTACCGTGTCGCCAACCCGCACATCGCTCACTGTCTTGATACCCGCAATGATGTAGCCCACACTGCCGGCGGAAAGCTCGTCCGCCTCAATAAGCATCAGTTTGAACCAACCCACCGTCTCAACCTCGTACTCCGAGTCGTTATACATGAAACGAATCTTCATACCCCGCTTCACCGTACCGTCAAACAGGCGGATATGCACGATCACACCACGATAGGGATCATAGTGGCAGTCAAAGATGAGGGCGCGAAGTGGCGCATCGCGCTTGCCTGTAGGCGCGGGGATACGGCTCACAATGACGTCAAAAAGCTCGTCAATGCCAGTTCCCTTCCGCGCTGATACAAGAAGCGCATCGTCAGGGTCAAGCCCCAGGTCATGCTCGATCTGACGCTTAGTCTCTGGAATATCAGCAGCCTGCATATCAATCTTGTTAATAACCGGCACAATCTCAAGGTTATGTTCCAACGCAAGATACATATTGGACAGGGTTTGCGCCTGTACACCCTGAGTCGCATCCACGAGGAGCAATGCACCTTCGCAGGAACTGATAGCGCGGGATACTTCGTAGGTGAAATCAACATGCCCAGGCGTGTCAACAAGGTTAAGCAGGTACTCACAGCCATCAGACGCGGTGTAGGGAATCGTAACAGCCTGACTTTTGATGGTGATGCCCCGTTCACGCTCAATGTCCATGTTATCAAGTATCTGATCTTGGAAGTCGCGGTCTTCCACGAGTCGGCCCTTCTGTATGAGCCGGTCGGCAAGCGTTGATTTGCCGTGATCAATGTGCGCAATGATACAAAAATTGCGGATTCTGGCGGTTTCTATCATAGGACTATCATAACTAAGAACAGGCTGCTTTGCTATGGTGCGAAAAGCCACATGACGCGGCTGATAGATTGACATAAATGAACTTTGCGGCTACTAATAGTAACGGAGAAACACATGAAAGTAATCAGAGCTAAGTCTCTGGGCTATTGTATGGGAGTGCGCCGGGCAGTGAGCATAGCAGAGGCGCAAATAGGCAAGAGGGTGTATACTATGGGGCCGCTTATTCATAACCCGCGAGTGCTTGAGGATTTGCAACAACAAGGCGTTCAGACACTGGAGACGTCTGACACATCCGCTGACCTGCACGAGGCAGTTGTTATCATTCGGGCGCATGGGGTTACGCCGCGTCAGGAGCGCCAGCTTGTGGAACAGGGATCGCGGCTTGTGGATGCAACGTGCCTGCGGGTCAAGGCCAGCCAGATGAAGGCAAAGGCGCTTGCTGAGTCAGGCTATGCACTGTTTCTCGCAGGCGAAAAACACCACGGGGAACTTATCGGAATCCAGGGATACGCGCCAGATTGCCTACTGGTCGAGAACGTGGAGGAGGCTGCGGCAAGCGCTGCGACACTTTATGCCAACACACCAGCCGCAAAAACAGCCTTGCTCGGACAAACCACGATCTCCGTTGATGAATACAGTCTCATAGCTCAGGCAATACGCCGCTATTTCCCTAACCTTGAAGTGATTGATACCATTTGCGGAGCCACACGAGACCGGCAGAATGCGCTCAAAGAACTCTGCCACCTTGTTGACGCTATTATCGTGGCTGGCGGACAGAATTCCGCCAACACACAGCGGCTCTTTGCTATAGCCCGGGCTGCTGGCAAAGCAGCATGGCTCGTGGAGAGCGCCGCTGAACTGCCCGACACACTCACCGCATATCAAAGCATCGGGCTTTCCGCCGGAGCTTCTACACCAGATAAGGTTATTGACGAAATAGAACAGGCACTACAGCACTTTGAAGTCCGCTCTTCACGCCTTCATCTCGTGCCAGAGACCAACGCAACAAGCGCCCTTCAGTGCCACAAACCAAAACCAACGCTCGTGCCACAGACCAACGCCAGATGAATAGCTACGCCGAGCGAATCTTTCTCGCCATCTCCCGGCATACCTGCTCGTTCAGCGGGTAGAGACGTATCAAAAGCGCCGCAGCAACGAACACAGCCGCGGGAATCGGACCAATGATAAGCCTGATGGCTAACAAGCCCGGCTCTGACTGTACGGCATCGGCAATATAGCCACCCGCCTGCAGAATGATGCCAGACAACAACGCCGCCAAGGCCGCACCAGTCTTCGAGAAGAATGTCCAAATACCGTAATAAGCCCCTTCTTTGCGCCTACCAGTGCGTAACTCATCATAGGTAACGGTGTCGGGAACCATTGCAAACGGCGCTACATAGTTAAAGCCAACACCAATACCAGCAAATACCATAATGGCAAAAAAGAAACGTATTCCCAATATATGACCCAGAAAGAAAATAAGCATAGTGGCAATGGCAAGAATAACAAAACAAATCTGGTAAACAGCCCGCTTACCAATCTTTTTCGCAACTATAACAGAAACAGGAATAAACACCATCGCTACTACCAACAATAGCGCCATTGCAGGCGTCGCCATAGCCTCATTGTCGTAAATGTACTTCATATAGTAAATGATAATGCCCTGCAACAGGGTAAGAGCCGTTATATGAAGCATATACGTCATAACCAGTATCACATACGGCCTATTGGTAAAGACCGCCCGGTAGGTCTTGAAAAAAGTCTCCGGAACCAGCACAGACTTTGACTGCTTCTTCTCTTTTGTCCCAAAAAAGGTAAGCAAAGACGTAACCGTAACCACGCCGCCAAGGATAAGACCCGTCATGGAATACCCACGCACTGGTGTGGCAAAAAGACCCACCAGTGGCTGTACCGCCGCCGCACCAATGATCGTGCCAAATACCGCAAAGCCAAAACGGAACCCGTTCAGACTGGTCTGTTCATGGTAATCGCCTGTTAGCTCCGGAGTAAGGGACGAATACGGTATGTTGAGTACCGTTGAACAGGTGTTAAACAGCATCAATACCAGCGCTGCCCAAAGCACAAGCCCTGTTTGACTTGATAGATTCGGCACGGTGAAAAAGAACCAGAAGATCAGCCCCATGGGAATAGCACCTGCTAGAAGATAGGGCCGCCGTCTGCCCAGAGGCGTCCGTGTCCGATCGGAGATAAAGCCCATCATCGGATCCGTTACCGCGTCCCAGACCTTCCCGATCATAAGCGCAACACCCGCCAGCGCCGCTGTAAGCCCCACAACATCAGTCAGGTAGTGGAGACACCAGAACCCCATGACAGAGAACATCATGTTCCCTCCAAGATCAAATACGCCAAACCCAAGTTTCTCGCGGATCGATAAACGCTCACTTGATAACTGCCCACGCAGCTGCCGCTTACCTTTACCGTCTTTGTTCACGGTCATGTATCTACCACCCAACACTAGTATACCAGCTTTAATGCGAAATGTAAAAGACCTTTCTGAATCGCACTCACCTTCCAAGGTAACCCATAAACAGGCGTGATACACACTATAGCAATTCTATAGAAGAAAGCGTATCATTGATTATGCGAAAACCGTTTGCCATTCCGGTTACGAGAGCGTTTCCCGCCATAAACACTGCCGAGTCGCGCATAACTCCTTGGGTTATTACCCTAGCACGTTTTGTCTGCCGTGCCTACCTCGCCAGCTTTATCGGAAACGCCCGTGTTTACCTTGATGAAAAAGCCGCCGGTATCTTTATCCCGGCAATGGAACGCGCCCTTTCCCTGAAAAGCCGCTGTATCATCGCCTTTAGACATCAGAATGGCTGGGAACCACAGGTATTAATGTGGTTTACCCTTTACCGACTCAATAGGCTGGCACGAAAACACGGTGTACGCTTCCCCCTGCCCCCTCGTTTGCGCTTTGTTCATGGCTATGAACTGTTCTGCTGGGGCGGACCACTGGCGCGTTTCATGCTTCCCCGATTCGGAGCCATGCCAGTCCACCACGTAAAACGAGATCGCGCTGGCCTTGACCGCATGTATAACTGCCTCAGAGAGGGGCCATATCCACTGGCCATAGCTCCAGAGGGTCAAGTCAGCTATACCCTTGCCGAAGAACCCCGCATTGAGCCAGGCGCGGTACGCATCGGCCTTTCCGCCGCTGAACAACTGCTGAAACAGGTCAGAACCGATGAAGTGCAGACATCGGGTGAAAATTGCCCCACCGTAGAGATTCTGCCCGTGTCGCTCTACCCTGAATACAGCGGGAAAGCCCTGAAACAGGTGGATCGCCTGGTCCGGCACATAGAACGTATCTGCGGCATTGACAATGGAACGCTCAGGAGTAGTAAACCTTCCGCTTCCACGCTCGCCCTGCCTGAGCTGAACACACGTCTGCTACGCTGCCGTGAACGTATACTTGCGCTTAACGAGAAGCGTTACAACCTTACCCAGAGAAACCCAGGACAGGATGAGCAGAGTTTCTCTACCCGGCTTGACGCACTCATCGAAAAAGCCCTGCAAAGCGCCGCTGCCATACTGCGCATCGAGAACCCAACAGGCACTGCCATAGATCGCCTCTACATAATCCGTCAAACGTGCTGGGATAGAATCTTCATCGAAAACACCACGCCTGATGCCCTGCCCGCTCTAGAACGGGCGCTGGTGGACATCCGCGCTGGAGAAGCCTGGTATGCCTCTCGACACATGGAACTGGCTGACTTTTCCTTGTACTTCCACAAGCCGCCTCCTGCTTCCTCTGCCCCAGACATCGCTGCGCTAATTGCCCCTCTCGTTGAGTACACACAGAACCTCTACGATTTTGCCAACCGCACTATGGGTGGAACCTACAACACGCGCAGAAGAATCGCGCCAAAGTCCGTCCGCATCACCACAGCTCGTCCCATTGATTTAACCGCAATGCTCCTCACAGATGATAGTGCAGATGCTATGCTTAGTAAACACAGAAAAACAGTGAGTGCTAAAGCGAACAAGGCACTCAAGGAACAGATAGTAAAGAACACATGAAGTAAGAGAAGATGCATCTTGATTATCAACATCACTTTATACGCTAATTCGCAAATTTCCTCTTGTATAGATTCAAAATTGAGTGTATCTTAGAACTACAACAAACAAAGGCATCTTTGATAAGATGCCTATTCAATGGACAGTGTACAAGCGTTGTCTTAAACACTGTCCGCAAGGAGAGAAGTTATGGCGTTGGATTTTTCGGTTAGAGATGTTATCCACAACATTATAGCGCGTTTTGTCCATGCGTTCCTTCCGGACGCAAAGAAGCCGTTTAACCTCAAGGCAGAGTTTCAACCAGAACTAGATGTGCATGGTGTTGCGAGTAAAGCCACTGTGTACAACATCAACACCAGTCCAAAGGTGATTGAGGAAGGCGTCAATGCTTTCATGGAGCTGGTTTACTACCTTGTGGCTGATGGCTATCGGATTAAGACACCCATCTTTAACCTCAAAATGCGGATACCTGGCGAGTATTCCGGTGATGAGACCCATCTTGCTGAAGGCGTCTATCCCGAAGCCCGTCTCCAGACTGCCGCTGCCTTCCGCAGATATCTTCAGCAGACCGTGAAAGTGGACTTTGCTGGGATTGCTGATGACACGGGGCATATCGGCGAGGCGTTGGACGAAGCCTCTGGGGACCTGGACGAGATTGCCACTATTGGCAACATCTTGGACATCAGGGGTCATGGTCTTAAGATCGATGCGGATGCTGATCACAAAGACGAAGTCGGCGTCTTCTTCCAGACTAACGATGGTGCGAAGGTCAAATGCGCTCTAGTGCCGGTAAACGAGCCTCGGTGCATCAAGGTTATCGTGCCTACAACCCTTACTGATGGGACTGACTATTTCATCGTAGTTATCACTCAGTCTTCGGTACACGGTTCTGGCCACATCTTGAAGAAACTCCGCACGATACGTTCAGAGTTTAGTATTAAGGCTACAGCCGATCAAGCCTAGTACCCATTCATTCCCAGCTTAGTAGTTTTATTGCGCTATTAAGCTGGGATTTTTATATGCTTCCCCTATGAGCTATCCTGTTTCCCCCCTATGAGCTATCCCGTTTCCCCCCTATGAGCTATCCCGTTTCCCCCCTATGAGCTATCCCGTTTCCCCCCTATGAGCTATCCCGTTTCCCCCCTATGAGCTATCCCGTT
>JAIRYV010000081.1 GCA_031267685.1 Treponema sp. | reverse complement strand
CTTCCGCCTGTAACCGATGCACATCTATCAGATAATACTTGAAGTTCAGCGCGTACTCCCCAAATAGCCCACTGTCTGCGCATATCTCCGCAAAGTCTGGCGCCACAGTCCACGGCTCCAGTCCATTGTACAGCACCAGCGGAATGATCACTGGTAGACGAAAGCCCTTGCGGGTCTGCTCTTCAGCGGAATCCCTTGTCATGTTCTTGATCCATAGCCATAGTATACCCGCCGCAAGACTATGACGCAAGCACGAGTGTTTGAAGTTTTGGAGAAGCTGATAAGCCGAAAGGCAAGGGCTTTGCCTGATAAAGCAAAGCCCCGCGTTTTATTGCTTGGTCTGACCGTGTTGCATCAGGGCGCGTACCAGCACTGGAAGCCCGTAGAGCCTGATGAAGCCACGCGCATCAGCGTGATTGTACAAATCGCCAGTGGTGAAGCTGGCAATGCTGCTATTGTAGAGCGAGTAAGGAGAGCTGATGCCGGCGGAGCTGATCGAGCCTTTGTAGAGCTTGAGCCGCGCCTTGCCGCTTACGGTTTTCTGAGTGCTGTCCACAAACAGGGAAAGCGCCTCTCTCAGCGGCGTGAACCAAAGCCCGCCGTAGATGAGTTCTCCCATCTTTAGCGCGACCTGCTGTTTGAAGGCGTATGTTTGCCGGTCCAGACAAATGTGTTCCAGTTCCTGATGGGCGTAATACAGGATACTGCCGCCCGGAGTTTCGTAGACGCCACGGCTCTTCATGCCAACCATGCGGTTTTCCACCAGGTCAACGATGCCAACGCCATGGGCGCCGCCGATCTTGTTAAGCGTCTGTATCAGACGCACTGCCTCAAGGCGTGTGCCATTCACCGCAACCGGAAGGCCTTGCTCAAACTCAATTTCCACATACTCAGGCTTGTCAGGCGCTTTCTCTGGCGACACGCTCATCTTGAGCATACGCTCAAGCTCAGGCTCATTACTCGGTTCCTCAAGCTCAAGGCCCTCGTGAGAGATGTGCCACAGATTATCATCTCGGCTGTAAGAATCACTCTTCTTCATAGGAATCGGAATGTTTCGCTTCTCCAGATACTCGATCTCCTCGTCGCGGCTCTTGATATCCCAGATTCGCCACGGAGCAATGATTTCAAGGTCAGGGGCAAAGGCCATGATTCCAAGGTCAAAACGCACCTGATCATTGCCCTTACCTGTTGCGCCATGGGCAATGGCTGCTGCGCCTTCTTTACGGGCATAGTCAACCAGCACTTTGGCGATGAGGGGACGAGCAGTGGCTGTGCCGAGCAGGTACTTGTCCTCATAAAGGGCGCTGGCCTTGAGCGCGGGGAAAACATAGTTTTCCACATACTCTTCTTTTACATCAGCCACATGACAGGCAATCGCGCCAGTTGCCAGCGCCCGCCCGGTAATGGTCTTCCAGTCAGCCTCCTGACCCACGTCAACGCAGATTGCCACAATGTCGCAATCGTAGTTTTCCTTGAGCCAGGGGATAATCACCGTAGTATCAAGCCCACCGGAATAGGCAAGCACGAACTTTTTCTTCATAAAAACTCCTTATTTGAAAGTATTAAAAATCAGAGCGGACAATACGGAAACCCAGATAGTAGTTTCGGTATGAAGACGAGTACGCGTCGCGGTAGCTTGAGCGGAGGTACGCAGCGCCATCATACCATCCTCCGCCACGGGTTACACGATACGAACCGGTACTAGTTCCACTGGGCGAAACCTTAATTTCCGTATAATACGTTCCATACCAATCCCAGCACCACTCTCGCACATTCCCGTGCAGGTCGTAAAGGCCAAACGCATTGGGAGGAAACGTTCCCACTGGCAAGGTCTTTTCACGATATATACCTTTAGGGCCGTTATAGGGATTGTTTCCGTCAAAATTCGCAAGGCTTGTGATGATGTTTGCGCCGGTGTTAAACGGAGTGCGCGTATTAGCGCGGCAGGCGTATTCCCATTCAGCCTCTGTGGGTAAACGATACCCATTGGCAGTCTTATCCCAGATTACCTGCCAGCGAATAGTATCAAATTCACTCAGGTTGCTCGGATCACTGCGTGTTTTATTGATGGTGTAGGCAGGAATCAGGCCATCCCGCTCACTGCGTTTATTGCAATACTCTATCGCATCGTACCAGCTTACCTGTTCAACCGGCAGGTCAGAGCCTTTGAAGTTACTAGGGTTATTCCCCATGATCTCCTGATATTCCCGCTGAGTTACTTCATACTTACCTATATAAAAAGCACCTACACTCACCTCATGCTGCAATTCATCTTTATCTCTGCCCTCTTCGGACTCTGGACTGCCTATGAGGAGGGTTGCCTCCCCTATTCTCACGAAGTTCTCGGGGATGAAATTGACATTCGCGCTGGAATGTACGCCAGTCAACTTGTATGAAAGCTCAGACATAAGGTGCAGGCCATCGGTTATACTGAGATAGTTCACATATCCCCCGACTAATTGGCTGGAATCTTCAGTATTGAGTATGGATACCATGAACATATTCATGGAGCCGAGACTTCTTATCTCACTGACCAGCACATACTGGGCATTAACTGCTTTACCAATTGCCTTGATACTGTTGGGGTTGCTACGAAAATCAGCATAGCGTTCAATGTGATATTCTTCCATAACCTGTTCAAGATAAGGCTTATCAAAGGGAAGCACTGCATACTTCCTGCTGTTCGCCACCTCTGTAACCAACAGTTGAGATAAAACCGCCGCGTCATTCCTTTCCACTGGTTCATCCATCGTATTCAGTTCCAGAATCGCCAGTTTTGGCAGAGTTGTGGAATCAAGGCTGATGGCGCTGGAAAGCTTCTTTGCCATATCAGGCAAAAGCGCGGTAATTTCCTCAATACTCCGGTACTCACGATAGTCACCCGCTATCTGTTGTAATTCTCTCACGTCTACAATAGTGATATGGATAAGGTTACGATCTCCCAGTTTTTGTATATGACCTGCCACTACATAGTCAGCGTTGAGGCCAGTCCCCAGCTCATCAAGGGTTTTGGAATCAGTCAAGTCCGTTGAATTTTGTATTTGTCCCGCTAAAACACTCGCAATAGTAACGTTCCAGGGAACAAGGGTAAAAACATTGGCTATTTCCGGCTGATATGACAGCAACATAGCGATAGTCTCTCCATCTTTAGTTTCACCACCAGTGAAAGGCAGTATCGCCAAACGCGGTTTAAGCTGAGCATGGAGACCGATACTCATGATAAAGAACACTAGCAAAGGTAGTAGGATTTTTCTCATACTTTTCCCCTTAATATATAAAATTGGACTTCTTTCGTCATTATCTCTGAATTCACCGGCATACACAATAGAAAATTTGTGAGTGGCGCACTAGAACGACGCTGGTTGATTAACGAACAAACTTTGCCCTATAGTGATGTTGTGTAAGGGAGCCTCCATCTGAGCATCCCTCTTTGTTTATTTGTGTTATAGGGAGTTAACTAGCATAATGATTATTGCTATGAAGTGGGGAACGCCCCATATTGAAGTATTGCGCTTTGTCAACCTGCTTGAAAAGCGTGGCGTAAAGGTCAATGTGTCCGAAGGCACGTCGCAGATCGTGCTGGGTCTGGTGGGAGACACGACTGACATTGACGAAGAGGCGCTGGCAGCTCACCAGTGGGTAGAGAAGGTGATTCGTGTGCAGGAGCCGTACAAGCGGGCAAACCGGCTCTTTCACCCAGAAGACACGCTGATTGAGGTTGCGCGGCAGGATGGCGCGGTGTCTAGCATTGGTGCGGGAAAGCTCGGAGTTATAGCCGGGCCGTGTTCAGTGGAAACACAGGAGCAGATCGTGTCGATTGCGGAATCTGTCAAACAGGCGGGCGCGGGGTTTCTGCGAGGCGGGGCGTTTAAGCCGCGCACAAGTCCCTACAGCTTTCAGGGCTTGGGCTGTGAGGGGTTGGAACTTTTGCTTGAGGCAAAAAAAGCTACAGGTCTCCCCATTATCAGCGAACTTATGGGGATTCATCAGATTGAGATATTTGACGTGGTTGACATCATTCAGGTTGGAGCGCGAAATATGCAAAACTTCACTCTGCTTAAAGAACTGGGGCATTGCCATAAGCCCATACTGCTGAAACGTGGGGCAGCGTGTACGGTAACAGAACTGCTTATGGCTGCGGAGTACATCATGGCTGGCGGCAATGACCGCGTGATTCTTTGTGAGCGCGGGATACGCACGTTTGAAAACTACACCCGCAACACGCTGGACATATCAGCGATTCCTGTCCTCAAAAAGCAGAGCCATTTGCCGGTTATTGTTGACCCCAGCCACGCTACAGGTAGAAGCTGGCTGGTTCCCGCGCTGTCCAAAGCTGCTATTGCCGCTGGCGCGGATGGCATCATGGTAGAAGTGCATAATAACCCAGCGACGGCGCTCTGCGATGGCGAGCAGTCCATCACCCCACAGGTATTCAGCACACTCATGGCAAGCCTGAAACAGTACGCGGCCTTTGAGGGGAAAACGCTGTGAGCCTCAGAAAGCCTATTGAGGAATGTACTGTGGGTATCGTTGGTCTGGGGCTGATGGGCGGCGCGATAGCACTGGCTCTGCGTAAAGAAAAAATCGTTTGTGAGCCGGCGCGGCTCCTTGCCTGCGATATTGACGCGGGAACTATCAACGTAGCTCTGACTGAAGGCGTGATTGACGAGGGCTTTACCGTGCCAGACACCATGCTGGCGCGTTGTGATGTGGTGTTCCTTTGCCTTAATCCCACAACCTTGCTCCGTTTTATGGCCCAGTACATGGCGATGTTTCGCACCGGTGCTCTGCTCACCGACATTGCCGGCATCAAGGGCAGTATTGTCGCGGCTATGGAACAAAGCCTCCGCGATGACCTTGACTTCATTCCCGGACACCCTATGGCAGGCTGTGAGAAAGGCGGCTTTGCAAACGCTGTTCATTGTAACTTTCATGGGAAGAACTATATCCTGACACCGCTTGCGCGAAACAAGCCGGAAAACCTGAGCTTTCTCAAGGCGCTCATTCATCGCATGGGATTCAGCCGCATCACCGAGACTACAGGGCTGGATCACGACCGGAAGATCGCCTTTACTTCGGAACTCTGCCATGTGATTGCAGCCGCGCTCATTGACTGCGAGCCAGACACTGGTATCACGCGCTTTGGCGGCGGCAGTTTCGAGGACCTCACGCGGATAGCCATGCTGAACGCGCCCATGTGGACTGAAATCTTTCTGGAGAATCGTGTGGAACTGCTGGCGCGTATCAGCCAATTTGAGGGGAGCTTGACCAAGCTCAAGGGCATGATTGCTAGCGAACAGCGGGAGGAGCTGGAGACAAATCTGTGCGCAGTACGGGAGCGCCGCGCTGCCATGAGTGGTTGACTGAATCAGACCCTTGTAATATGTTGTATATATTACGATTACGAAGTAACTGAAGGAGTGTATTATGAGCGTCATTGAGTATGTAGAGGCCCGTGAGATTCTTGATTCACGTGGCAACCCCACGGTTGAGGTTGAGGTGTGGTTGGAAGACGGCGCCACACGGGGACGAGCATCGGTTCCGTCGGGTGCGTCCACGGGCGAGCATGAAGCGGTGGAACTTCGAGACGATGACAAGAGCCGGTATCTGGGCAAAGGTGTTCTCAAGGCTGTTGAGAACGTCAACAACATCATCGCGCAGGAAGTGCAGGGGCTTGATGCCTGTAACCAGCTTGAGATTGACCGTACCATGATCGAGCTTGACGGGACCGAGAACAAAAGCAAGCTGGGCGCAAACGCCATACTGGGCGTATCCATGGCAACTGCCCGCGCAGCTGCCGATTATCTGGGACTTCCCCTTTACAAGTACCTGGGGAATTTCCACGCCAGCCTTCTGCCCGTGCCTATGGCCAACATCATCAATGGTGGTAAGCACGCGGATAACAAGGTTGATTTCCAGGAGTTTATGATCATGCCGATTGGGGCTGAATCCGTGCGGGAAGCAGTTCGCTGGACCGCTGAGACATTCCATAACCTCAAAAAGCTCCTCAAAGATGCAGGCAAAAATACCGCTGTCGGAGACGAGGGCGGTTTCGCGCCGGACATTGGTAACGAGGAAGCGCTCGAATACATCATGAAGGCCATCGAGAAGGCAGGCTACAAAGCGGGCGAGCAGATCGGCATTGCGCTTGACTGCGCAAGCTCCGAGCTGTTTGATGAGGGCGGCAAGCAGGGCTACAAGTTCTGGAAGTCAAACCCGGACAAACTCTTCAGCGCTGATGAGATGATCGAGCTTTACTCCAAGTGGGTAGCCAAGTACCCCATCATCTCCATTGAAGACCCGCTTGACCAGAATGACTGGGAAGGCTATGTGAAGATGACAAAGGCGCTCGGCTCCAAGATTCAGATCGTGGGCGACGACTTTTTTGTAACGAATACGAAGCGCCTTTCACGGGGCATAGCCGAAGGTTCGTGCAACTCGATCCTCATCAAGGTCAACCAGATTGGCACACTCACCGAGACCTGCGAGGCGGTCGAGATGGCCAAACGCGCTGGTTACACTGCGGTTATCTCGCACCGTTCCGGCGAAACCGAGGACAGCTTCATCGCCGACCTGGTGGTCGGTCTTGAAACCGGTCAGATCAAGACTGGCTCCATGAGCCGCACCGACCGCATCTGCAAGTACAATCAGCTTATGCGTATTGAGGATGAGCTTGAAGGTCTCGCTCAGTATGCTGGTAAGAAAGCGTTTTACAACCTAAAGAAGTAAGATAAAACCAAAAGCCGCCTCAAAGGAGACGGCTTTTTTTTAGAAAACTTGAGAGCCAGCATTTTTACTTTGAAGCAAGAATCATCCAACTTTAGGCCAAGGAGACTTGTCAAACACTCAATGCGTTTTTGTCTGAGGCAACATTCGTTCAAGTAGTACGGTGTACACAGGATGGGACATCATGAGGTCGGACATGACAAAGGCACTCAGACAGACCAACACAAGGTTCCCCATATTGCTAAAATTGCCGCTTATTTCAAGAATCAGTACCATACCCGTGATTGGCGCTTTGACCACGCTAGTAAAAAAGGCTGCCATGCCAAGTATAATGAAGTTCAGCTTCTGGCTATCGTTGATAAAACCGCCCAGTGCCAGCGCCTCGCCCATTACCGCACCAACAAGTGCGCCACAGGCAAGCAGGGGGAAAAAGATGCCGCCGGAAGTGCCAGACCCATGGCAGATCGCGGTGAACACAAGCTTGCAGACAAAAAACAGTAGGAGCAAACGCAGTGAATAGGCACCGCTGACAACCGCTTCAACCAGGCTCTGGCCGCCGCCCAGCACATCAAGCAGGCACAAGCCAAGGGGAATGGATAAAAGCAAGGGGATAAGTGGACGCAAGACAAGCGGAATGGTAAGGCGCGCATATACGTCCATCGAAAGATAGAGGCTGCGTTTAAACACATCGCCAAGAATCGCACACGCTATTCCCAGAAGAACCACCCAGTGCATATACTGAAGCGGCAGCGTGATGATGCCCGCGAAGGAGAAGACTGCTCTATCGCCCAAGAAAAGCGCGGCTGCGGCTCTCGCTGACATGGACGCGGCCATAGTACTGGCAATAAACAGAGGCGAAAACGATGGCCACAGTTCCTCAAGCACAAACAGAACGCCAGCCAGCGGCGCACTGAATGTCGCCGCGATCCCTGCAGACGAGGCAGCGACAATCAGGATGTTTTGTTCTTCTTTAGAACGGCGAAACAGAGGAAGCATACCCAAGCCAACATATGAAGCAACCTGAAGAGACGGGCCGCCGCGTCCTAATGACAGCCCCGCGCCTATGCCAAGCACGCTCGTAATGATTTTGAGCGGCAATTCGGTTATCCAGTGCATCTGAACCTGATCGAGCAGGACGCCTTTCACCTGAGGTACGCCACTTCCCTTGATCATGGGTTTGGTTTTAATAGCCCAGCCGAGAAACAGCCCAATCAGCGTGAGAAAGGCAGCCCAAGGCACAAGCCAAAGGGGAGAAGTGCGAAAAAAAGAGGTATACAAATAGACTCTGAGATTGTCAGCCCGAATCAGAGCATAACGGAAGATGACTACCGCCAAGCCAGCAACAAAGCCGACAAGGGCGCTTTCCAGCACAAGCAGTAGACGAGAATGATACCAGTGGCGAAGCGCGACGCCCGCCAAACGCACAGGGTACGCCTGTTTATGAAGCTGCGGTTTCTTCATACCTCTTGTATAGCAGAAAATCTTACTCTTGTCAAAACCTAATTTTTTTACGATGATTCTTTAATGACTCTTTCTGAATTTGATACTTGGTATCGTATGAGGTATCATCGTACTAGTTCCGCCATAATAGCCTTTGCGTTTACCTTTTCAGACCTCATTGCACTCATGCTTTCCTTTGGCGCGGGCTTTTTTGTTGTCAACCTCTATGACTATGCCGCCATTAACTTCAAATCCTTTGTTACCTACTGGCCCTATGTGCCTGTTTTTCTGCTTATCTTTCAGATAAGCGGCCTGTATCCCGGAATATCACTGGCACCGTCGGAAGAATTCAAGCGCTTTACTACCGCATCGTTCATGGCACACGGCGGTATCATCCTATCGCGCTTCGTAGAAGACAGAGACCTTGACACTATATCAGCCGCCTTTGCTATAAGCTTCGTGTTTTCTACCTTTGTACTGCTTATGTGCCGAACCACTATGCATTACATGCTGAGGAAAAAACATTTAGGCGGCGTACCAGCGGTTATCTACGGAAGCGGAGACTTGGGCAGGCTAGTGCTTGACCGTCTGCTTGACAGCGTTAAGACCGGCTATGTACCAGTGCTGATCCTGTCTGAAGACTTTGAAGCTGATACCTATCGTGAAGTGCCGGTTTTGCACGATATAAGCCTAGGGTCGGAACTCGTGCGGCGTTACAATATCAAGATGGCAATAGTGGCAATGCAGAACCTTAACGAGCAGGAGCTGACACACCTACTCAACTACTCGGTATCGGCGTTCAGGTATAATGTGCTGATTCCCGACTTCTTTCGTGCCACAAACATCTGGATGACAGTACGAGACTTCGATGGACTTCTGGGTTTTGTTACCAGCCACCGTTTGAAGATGAGCTGGAACCTTGCTATTAAACGTTTTATAGACCTCAGCCTCACAATAATCGGTGGTCTAGTCATACTGCCAATCCTTTTACTCCTTGCCCTTGTGGTCAAAGTAAGTTCTCCGGGGCCAGTGTTATACGGACATAAGCGACTTGGATGTAATGGCAAGTCTTTTAGAGCATACAAATTCCGCTCCATGTCGATTGATGCTGATGTACGTCTGCAAAAACTGCTTGCTGAAAATCCCGCCATGCGCGAGGAATGGGAAGCAAGCCACAAGATCAAGAATGATCCTCGTGTTACTAAAGTGGGCCGTTTCCTTAGACGCACTAGTCTTGATGAGCTTCCCCAGCTTATCAACGTACTCAAGGGTGAAATGAGCCTTGTAGGGCCGCGTCCCATTGTTGAAGACGAAGTATCAAAGTATGGCGAAGACTTCAAGCGTATCTTTTCAGTTAAGCCGGGCATAAGCGGACTGTGGCAGGTCTCTGGGCGTTCTGATACGGACTATAACGAGCGTGTTTTGTTTGATACCTATTATCTGCAAAGCTGGTCAGTGTGGCTTGATATGTGGATACTGTATCAAACTATTGTCGCAGTATGTCGGGGACGAGGAGCATATTAATGAAGAAACTTGTAACGCTATTATTAGCGGGCTTAGTATGGAGCGTATTTCCCGCATGGAGTCAGAGCCGTTCTTTTGCCGAGTTATGTCAGGTGGATGAAGAGCAGCGTGCCAAAGCCTTTTCCAGCGAGGGACTGTTTGTTTTCAGCAATCAGGCGTCTAGCCTGTGTCTGACACCTATCTCTCAGTCAGGCATCCCGCTTAGTGAACCGATACTCAGCGCCAAGCCCGCGTTTCTGGCGGAATCATTGCGCGTGCTTCCTCTCGACAAAAGCGCCGGTCTTATCCGTGTGTACAATGCTTTGTCTCAGGTACGTGGCCTCGAGGGGCGTGTGTACCATTCATTCACTCGCGACAAGTATATCCCGCTGTTTGAGCAGGCAACCCGTATTGAAAGTGAGCGAAAGACCACCGCGATTCCGGACCCGCCTTTATCCACCACTGTTCCCATGTCAGAGAACGTATACATGCGTCTCAAGGATGCCAACTTTGGTAATTCCTACTATGAAGGCAGTCTTGTTGCCAATGCAGCAGGACTCCGCTATACCCTGAGCAACTTCAGGAACCTGACTTACCTGCTTGTACCAGTTATCAAAGAACGGCGTTTCATTGCCCAGCTTTACTTTGAGTTCATTGACGAAGGCTTACTGGTATACAGTATTGCTGCTGCCGATGCCTCGAACTTTATTGCCTCAATGATTGACATTCCCTCAGCCATTGAGAAACGCCTTGTAGTAATCATTGACTGGGTTGTTGACGGTATTCAGCAAGTACCTTGAATGTTTCTAAGCTCGGTGTTAAAAGCTCGGTATTATCCAGCAAGCGCCTTGAACTGTTACACATAGTCTATGTGTGAAAAGACACATAGTCTATGTGTGAAGAGACACATAGTCTATGTGTGAAGAGACACATAGACTATGTGTGAAGAGACACATAGTCTATGTGTGAAGAGACACATAGACTATGTGTGAAGAGACACATAGACTATGTGTGAAGAGACACATAGACTATGTGTGAAGAGACACATAGTCTATGTGTGAAGAGACACATAGTCTATGTGTGAAGAGACACATAACCTATGTGTGAAGAGACACATAACCTATGTGTGAAGAGACACATAACCTATGGGTGAAGAGACACATAACCTATGTGTGAAGAGACACATAAC
>JAIRYV010000060.1 GCA_031267685.1 Treponema sp. | reverse complement strand
AGAGCCTCCAGGCCAGTATAGCTATGACCTGTTGCTGGTGAATCCAGACTAACCTGTGATACTGATAGCGGAAGCACGCGGAAACTGCGTGAACTAGCGCTGATGTCAATGCCTTCGGGCGTTGTAGCCTGAATGGTCCAGTAGTATGTGCCTTCACTAAGCTGAGGCAGCGTGATTGCTTTACCCGGATTACTCAACTCAAGCACTGGCTCGCCGCTGAGATTAGCGTTGCGGGAGAGAATGAAGCGTGAATCGCCTATGGTTTCGGTGGAACTCCAGCGTATTGTACCGGGTCGTCGCAGGGCATCCATGCCGGTATAGGTATAGCCTGTTACTGGCGTATCCAGAGTAACTGGTGTTGCTGCTACTGGGAGTACGCGGAAGGTTTGGGGGTTGGCGCTGATGTCAATACCTTCGGGCGTTGTGGCCTGAATGGTCCAGTAGTACGTGCCTTCACTAAGCTGAGGCAGCGTGATTGATCTGCCTGGATTATTTAGCTCAAGTACGGGTGTACCGCTGAGATCAGCGCTGCGGGAGAGAATAAACCGTGAGGCGCCTACCCGTTCCTCAGAACTCCATTGCGCTGTGCCGGGTCGTCGGAGGGCGTCGACACCGGTGTAGGTATAACCGGTCTGGGGAAAGTCAAGACTGACGTGTGTAATCGAGAGCGGGAGTACGCGGAAGGTTTGGGGGCTGGCGCTGATGTCAATGCCTTCGGGCGTTGTGGCCTGAATGGTCCAGTAGTACGTGCCTTCGGTGAGTACGGGGAGGTTTACTGTTTTAGCCGGATTTACGATCTCAAACGCTGTTTCGCCGCTAAGATTAGGGTTGCGGGAAACAATGAGGCGGGAAGTTTCCATGGTTTCCGAGGAACTCCAGCGGATCATGCTGGGCTGACGCAGTGCCTCAATCCCTGTGAAGGTGTAATTTGCTGGTGGATATTCTAGCAGAATCTGCTGAGGTACACTGAGTTGGAACTGTCCAAGAGCTGCCTGGCTCATTCGGCGGCTTGAACGTGTGCTTTCCTCAGTAATGGCGAGGACAGTCCAGAAATAGGCGCCTTCCCGCACTGTGGATCGGGGCAGAGAGAGAAAGGTCTGTCTCACGTTCTGGTTTTGATACACAAGGCGAGGAGCGCCCAGACCAAGACTGCTTCCCTCATAGAGAGAAAACTCATACAGATCAGCATCTGCCACTGAGTTCCAGCGGAAGATCAGCGAGTCGTTTGACTCTGGTACGACTCGGCCCTGGGGTTCTAGGACTTGCGGATCAGGGAGCGGCGGCGCGACAGTCAGGCGCTGGGCCGACGTTTGCATAGCTGTATCTCCTACGGCGTTGGATGTGGAGACACGCCAATAATAGGTTCCATCAGCTAGAAACACACCCTGAAATGCGCGCTCATTGGTGGTCGCGCTTATTGATTCATCCACAAGAGGACGGGAAAAATCAGATGAGGTGGCGATCTGGAAACGGCTGCTGAAGGGCAGGTTGGTTCTCCATGCAAAGCGGAGGGAGGACAACGTCTCATCCGAGATCGTATAGTTATCCGGCGGAAATACAATCTCGTGAACTGGTGTACCGCTGATGGCAGTAAAGAAGCGAGATTCGGACAGGGGCGATAGCGCACCCTCAGTATCAGTGTACGAAACCCGCCAGTAATAACGGCCAGATTCAGCCGCAATTTCACTTGGGTTCCAGGTATACACGGTTTCCGTCAGGATGTGGGAAAACACGGGATTGCGGAATTCTATATCGCGGGCAAGTTGTAAGGTGTATGAAGCTGCGTCGTTTTCTTTTTTCCATGAAAAATAAATGCCACGTCCATCAGCGGCGCTGTTCACCACACTTCCTGATTCTGGAGCCAGAAGACTGGGAGAGATTAGCGCAGTTGCGCGACTAATCACAAAGAACGCGGCTTTGGATGGGTCTGGATTCCCTTGGTAATTGGTGGGGAAGATCGGCGTTACCCGCCAGTACCAGATGCCATCATCAAGGCCAGTATATACGAACGATACAGACGATACCGCTGTCCTGAGTCGCGGGTTTGTCATTTGGGAGTTATCCGCGATTTCAAGAAGGTATTGTATGTCTGTATCACCAGTGCTTTCGACAGCAGACCATTGGAAGCGTATTGTAGGGGAATTCACACGATAGGAATATACGGCCTCGTCCAGAGGGGAACGCAAAATCGGCGGCTCAGTCTGTAGAATAGTCAGCCTTCCGCTAGAGGCATTGAGTGGAGGCGCCTCAGACTGGGAGTTTGGCTCAGTGGCATAGGCCCGCCAGAAGTAGGTTCCAGCGGAAAGATCAATGGTCGTGGCTACGGCGCTAGTATCACTGGCTGTAACAATCTGGGTAAAGTTCCGATCAGTGGCAATCTCAATGCGCGTATGCTCATCTTCGGAGAAATTGGCCGTGTTCCAAGCAAAGTCTATCGGCACGTTTTTCCCCGACGAACTGATCAGCCGCTGATTAGGAGGTGGAAAAGAAACCACGACCTGCGCATTCCGTGAGGTACTCCCATCGTTCCGCACGGTGAACGCGCTTCCACTTTCTACCTGCTCGGTTCCTTCCCCTGTGTTAATAGCTGCGTTTCCTTCTATTATTTGGAGGTTCAGGCCATCCCCGGAGTCCGAAGAGCCTGCGCTAATCTTGCTCCCTTCGGTAAGTTTTAGCTCGGTTCCGCCAGAGACAAGAGTTATCCCGCGTGTTGAGGCGTTTACATTAACCGCACCGCCGGACAATTCAACACGCGCCCCATCTTGATCATAGAAGACCTGAATGAGCGAAGTTTCTGACAGGTCTATAGTGTTTCCATCGAGAAAGGTGATACTGGCCTCGGCAAGCTCCGCGGTACGGATAATGTCACCGTTATAAATCGGCGAGTCTTGTTGAAGCTGGGACCAAATCAGCCGGTCCTGGAATCGGCGCTGCGCTATGTTGCGCTTGAAGGTGATGGTTCCTACTGGCGCTTCTGACTGCTTAACGAGAGAACGGTTAAGGTCCTGCCAGAAAAGATAGACCCCGCTTGTGGCACCGGAAAGACAAAAAAGTACCACAAATATATCGACAACTACCTTGCGCCGCAGGCGGCCGTGCAGCTTTTTCTGTTGAATCTTTACTTTCATTGCTTTGTTCCTTCAGGCTGTTGCTGAACTTTATACTTCTTCTCCTCTTCATCGACATTGACTACGCTCAAGTCTGGCGTAGGAATATCCAACAATATTCTTAGTTCAGCCACAGTCTTCGGCCCCATGGGGCCAATACACTGCCGGCAGAGCCTGATGTCGTTTTTGGGTATCTCGGTAAGTTGTCTCAGCATCTCCTTAGCATCTTCAGCATCGCGTATGTTCACCACTGCGAACATGCGTACTTTCTTCCCGTCCTCAGTAACAGACGGCATCTCCTCAGTAATGAGGTAGTAACCACAGAGCTTCCAGGTATGTTCGGTAATCATGATATCCGTACCAAAAGGCTTGTTCAGTGTTTCAGCGCGATCCGCGAAACTCACCGCATCCCCAATAACAGTATACTCCATGCGTTCCTCGGAGCCGATCTGTCCGGCCACTACATTTCCACTGTTAATGCCGCAACCAATCTTGATGATCGGCTTTTTTTCCGTGCCGCGTCCACGATTAAAGGCGCGGAGTGCTGCCCTCATCATAAGCGCGGCCTTTACACAGTTGAGCGCGTCCTCCTCTGGCGAGCCGCTTGTTTCAATCGCGCCCCAGTGCGCCATAACCGCGTCGCCAATGAACTTGTCGATGGTTCCATTTGTCATGAGTACGCACTTTACCATGCGCTGCATATAATCGTTGAGGAACTCAATCACTTCTGTGGCCTTGATTTTTTCACTTATGGCAGTGAAGCCGCGAATGTCTGAAAAGAAGATAGTAGCTGCTTTATCGGTTCCGCCAGTAGCAAGTTTGCCAGTCTGGGCGAGCCGCGCCAATACCTTGTTGGTAAAGCGCTCAAAGTTCTCAAGTCCATGACCCATGCTGATAAAATTTTCGCTTAACATTCCGATTTCATCACGGTTTTTGTTTTTAATGGAAATGTGATAAGTACCGTTCTCAATCTGTCTGGCCGCCTGGGTGAGTGCTGTTAATGGTTTACTGATGGTTCGGGAAAAAAGCAGGATAAAGACTATGGAAAGTACGAGTATTCCGGCGGTCAGATAAATGTTCCGCCAAGTAACGCTGATGATGCCTCGCAGCACCAGCGCGAGAGGGATCGTGGTGATGACGGTAACGCCACCGATTGAGAGACGCTGAAAAGCGCCCAGATATTCGGCGTTTTGTTCATCCACATAGACTGTCTGAAGAGAACGCGTCTCACTTTCCAGCGCGGTTTGCACAAAAGGCTCATTTCTCCAGTTCTTGCCTACCATGCTCGGTTCAGGGTGGACAAGAACATCGCCCACTTCGTTTATCAGGAAGGATTGATTGGTCTCGTCGCCTTCGATTAGACCCCTAGTAGAAAAGAAGATAACTGCAGCGTTTTCCCCCCACGGAAAGAACATCGCCACGTCTGAGGTATCCAGCACCGGAATCGTGTTCAGGGTGAGGATTTCTCCAGCCATGCTCCGTTCCAGTGCCTCATTCTGTGCGATAAGCCAGGCTCTCAGCAACGCAGTATCCAGTTCTTTCTGTCCATTAAGGAAAAAAAGTGGATTGCTGGACAATTGTTCAGCGGATAGCAGAGCGTTCTCGTTAAAAGAAACCGCGATACCAGTGATGTCCGGATTCTGCTCAAAGAAGTAGGTCAGCGCTTCCGCCGATTGATCCGGTATATAGGTCAGACTATTGAGCAATACCATGGCTTTTGAATAAATCGTATTCAGTGTAGTTTCTATTGCTGCCGCAAGCCTGCGATTGATGCTATAGTTGTTATCCTCGGCAGTGAGGCGCACATCATCGCTTAATAGATACGATGCCAGCGCCGTGATAACCCCCATGGAGATGAGCATGAAGATACTTATAATCGCTATCAGTTTCATAGCAATGGGGAATCTGACTGTCCAAAGCGATTCTATGGGTTTTTCCGGCTGAACAGTCTTTGTTACCTGATCTGTGGTGCTGGTCGGTGTAGACGTTGTCTGCGGCTTTATTACCTGCTGTGTCGCAACAGCTTGCGTAAATGAATGGTTTATGCTCTCTTGTTCAGCTTTCGCCAGTAATCCCTGAGGGGATTGCTGTTTTTGCATCCACTGTTCAGCTCTGACAAGGAGACTGGATTTTGGTTTAGCCAGATTTTCAGCTTTTAAGAGGAGGCTTGGTTCAGGTTTTAACTTTGACGAAGTGATAAACAGGCCATAGTTCAACAGTTCCGGATATGACTGTGCTGTTGTTTTTTGCTGTAGACTATCTTGCATATTCATCATACCCATATTATCGGTAGATGGTATGGCTAAAAAGTTGACGCTTCCTTAACGATACTTTGAATCCAAAAAAAGACCGCCGCAAGGCGGTCTTTTATAAGAACGAGATGTTTACCAGGCGTCAGCCATGTCATCAGAATCACGCCATGCCGGAGAAGCAGGGAAGAGGTCAGTAACGGCACGGAGATCATCTAGGTAGATGTAGTATGTACCAAACGTCTCAGCGGGATCGCAGTCGACTCGGAAGCCAATGACTTGGATACCTACATCGTTGTTGTAATGGTAGTTCTGCTGAACAATACCATTCCTGCCGTCCGCAGCCTGTGGCGGAATCGCTACTTCGAGT
Organism: Treponema sp.; assembly: GCA_031267685.1. Lineage (GTDB taxonomy): Bacteria > Spirochaetota > Spirochaetia > Treponematales > Breznakiellaceae > JAIRMT01. Next base: position 3,070 of record JAIRYV010000060.1, on the reverse strand, counting down.
TTTTTCCAGCCTTGGAAGTTGAGTGTGCCCATAGTAAGTTCAAATGTCCGGCCAAAGTAATCCTGGATAAGGATATTCAGCTTGTGATTGTAGTTCCGGCCCGCAACCCATACGGAGATAGTCTTAGTGATTCCTTCAATAGGAATCGGGTGAGCTGGTTTCAAGGTGAAGCTGGCGTGGCCACGGCGCAGGAAGTCAACCCGAGCGCCCAAGACATACTTGTTTAAAATACTGAGACCTGCCTCTGTCTCTCCAGCAAGATTACTGGAAGTCTCTCCATCAGGATTACTGGGAGTGGCGGATCTGCTGGGAATGCCAGGACCGCCTTCAAACAATCTTGAAGAGATAAATCCACTGTCGGAGGATATTGAAGCATGCCAATACCCTTCCTGCTCGAATTTATCAACCGAAACCTCTGTGAGGCTCTGCTGGCTCGAATCAATACCAAGCTGGCTGGCATTTGTATTTCTGTCCACGGGATCTCCCGACTGGGCGAATGCCGCTGTAGCGCTCAACAGCGCAACGGCAATAATAGCATATCGTTTCATTTAGCCCTCCTTAAAAATTAGGTTCGTCAGCCGTGTTAGCTGTGTCTGGGTTCCAGAGATCCAGGGTCTTCTCGATGTTTTCCAACTCCCGGCCATCATAGGGCGCTTCAAACACATCCGTCAAGATTCTGATATTATCGAAATAGATAAAGACACCAGTATACTTGCCAGGATTTTTGGGATCGAGCGGATTGCCAGGAAACCTGGGATCGAGCTGATCGACAATTTCCGTAGGTGATGTCCAGATGCGGAACTTGATAAAGCGCAGAGGCGCGAGGTTGGGTAACACCTTCTTGGTTTGAAGGAAATTGCTGGGAATCTGTACCCGCAAATTCTTCCACCCCTCATAGGCAATACTCCCCAGATTCACGGAGCGAATCATGCCCTGATAGTCCCGGAAATAAACTTCAATTGTGTAGTTCAGGTTTGAGCCCCAAACCCACATATCCAGGTACTGAACCCGGCCGGGGAGGTCAAAGCCAATGCCTTTTTCCCCGTTATCCGGGCCTACTGGATACACATCCACCCAGTTATACCCACGACGAGTAAAACTGCTGTTGATACCCAGAGACATACTACTCTCAGGCAATGCCGCCGGAGATGTCGCTATGGGCTGAACCTTTGGGTAACCTTCTGTGACGAACTTACTCGCATCCTTACGCCACTCATAAGGGCTTTCGCCATCCTCGAAGCTTTCCATGACGATGGCTTCAAGAACAAAGGCTTGTTCATCACCAAACGCCGCCGTTACTGCTATACCCGCCATGAGAAGCAAGCATATAGCAAATCTAACATGTTTCATTCTCTACTCCTTTATATAGGAAATAATTTTAAGCTATCATACTGTCTCTCGCGAACTTTGTCAAACCCTAATACTGCTTTTCAAGGCAAGTTTATCTTTTTAGTTAAACATTTTGTCGCGTATCTGTTTCAACATCTTTCTGTCCGCCATTCTTTCCGCAGGAAATACCATTTCCGACGGAAGCGATGTTCCCTCCTTTCCCATCACTCGCGCCACCTTGATAAGAAGCGCCCAGGGAGAATCATCAAAAATCACCGTAACCGACTGGGATGTCAATGCCGGGTCTACCCATGAAAAAAGGATTACCGGGATATTGAGATTCTGTTCAAGAAATGTTGTCGCCTGTCCATTCATAACAATACAAACGACATTTTGAGTATCGGCATAATCTTCGGTAGTACTAAAGTATTTTGGCTCTCTTGCAAAACCTTTTTCCCGAAGACCAGCGAGAAAGGCCGCAGACCACTCTACAGGAATCGGATCTCCTTGAAACAGCAGAACCTCTCCCGCAGCTTGTTGCCCATACGAGGCAATGAGCGCGGCGCATAGTCCGGCACGGTAAAAATCCGTCACCGAGTCCGTGTTGACAAAACCCAAAGACTCGGTGTTCACCTCCCGGCTCCGGCCTCCGAGAACAAACACCGGCGTTTCAGGAAATGCTTCCACGTAACGCCGCGCCCCTTCCAGATACCGGTAGGGAAACAGAACAAGGTACGGAGACCGGGCTGCCGACTCCACCGTAAACGCTACAATGTCGGAACCAGTGTCAATAGAGACGCTCACCGGCCTAACCCGCCGGAACAGGCACAGGGAAGCCTCAGCCTGTTTTAGCAGAGATCGCCTTCCGCCGTAAAGCGCGTCAAATGGCGCGTCGGTAACAAGCAACACAGGCGCACGGAGCAGGAACACGCCGCATAACAAGAGAACAAAAGCAACTATTATAAGGAAGAAAACGTTTCGTTTACCCAGCTTCATACTTGCACCTTAACCAAGCGGACGCATCGTGTAAAGGGTATGATAGAATCACGCTTTACCTTGCTTGCCGCTCCGTTCTACAACACCTAACTGGCGTAACACATACAAGGCTTTGCCGACTAACCTAGCCTTGATGCGGGCGCGGGTGTCCAGGTCTTACGCGGTAAACGCTTCTTGAAGAGGGACAAGTCGTCAGTAGTCGTTCGGTCCTGCAAGGACAAAAGAACCAGGATAAGACGGCAAGGCTCTTGTCGAGAATACTGACATCCTTCCGCCGCCATGAACGCAGTATCTTTGAATCGAAGTATCAGACACCTTTGTTGAAGCGCCGTCTCCACATTCACATTCGTTGGTCGTCCAATGCTGAATATACTATGGGAAATTATCATCATTGGGGTGTACTGTTTACTACTGTAAACGTTACCTTTTACCGTTTAATTACCACTAGGGTGTGTTCACATTACGCAAAGAGATACAAATAATGGCCAAATGAATAAAGGCGGTAACCATCACATCGAGTTTGTCGTAACGGGTACCCACACAGCGAAATGCTTTTAAGCGCCGAAAAAAGTACTCAACCTCAGTGCGCCGCTTATATACCTCCCGGTCATACGGCCAAGGATTACGCCGATTACTCTTCGGTGGTACCACCGCAGTAAAAGCCTATCTCCCGTGCGGTGAGTCTGGTCTGCGCATCCTCATACGCTCTGTCCATGAGTAAGGGAATACTGCCTTCAAGCGGGGC
>JAIRYV010000055.1 GCA_031267685.1 Treponema sp. | reverse complement strand
TACCAGTATCACTTGGTGGGCTAGTCCAGCATCACTTGGTGGGCTAGTCCAGCATCACTTGGTGGGCTAGTACCAGCATCACTAAGTGGGCTAGTACCAGCATCACTTGATGGGCTAGTACCAGCATCACTTGGTGGGCTAGTACCAGCATCACTAAGTGGGCTAGTACCAGCATCACTTGATGGGCTAGTACCAGCATCACTTGGTGGGCTAGTCCAGCATCACTTGGTGGGCTAGTACCAGCATCACTTGGTGGGCTAGTACCAGCATCACTTGGTGGGCTAGTCCAGCATCACTTGGTGGGCTAGTACCAGTGTCACTTGGTGGGCTAGTCTAGCATCACTTGGTGGGCTAGTCCAGCATCACTTGGTGGGCTAGTACCAGCATCACTTGGTGGGCTAGTCCAGCATCACTTGGTGGGCTAGTCCAGCATCGCTTGGTGGGCTAGTACCAGCATCACTTGGTGGGCTAGTACCAGCATCACTTGGTGGGCTAGTACCAGCATCACTTGGTGGGCTAGTACCAGTGTCACTAAGTGGGCTAGTACCAGTGTCACTTGGTGGGCTAGTACCAGTGTCACTAAGTGGGCTAGTACCAGTGTCACGTTAGTAGCTAATGATGATTCAGGCACAGGACTGGTGTCAGACACCAGATGATTCAGGCAGCGCGAGTTCAGCACAGCTCGTCAATAACTGACTGTATCCCCTGAGAGACGCTCTCAATGAGTGCAGCAGTAATCTGCCGCTTGCGATCAATGTTCGCAACAACAGCGGCAGACTCAAACTCATCGTAAAACAGTTGATAGGGCGCTATACTAAGCGCAACCGCGATTCTTTCTATATAGGGGAGAGATGGGCATCTCCGCCCGGTCTCGATCTGCCTGATGTAGCAGGGATCGGTATCGCAGAGTTCCGCCAGCCGCTCCTGTGTAAGTCCCGCGTGTTTCCGCCATCTCTTAATGTTCGCTACGAGAATCTCTTGAAGTCCCATAAATATAATCTAATGGCTACGGATACATGCTTAACAGTAACTTGACGCTTACAAAATTTGTATTATAGTGTTAGCTTATTGCTTACATAGATAAATATGAGCAAAATGTTCTATTTGAGGATGTTTGTATGAACTTCAATTCGTGGCAGTTTCTATTGTTCTTTCCTGTGGTAACGGCGCTGTATTGGGCGCTTGGACGGGTATGTGGCGCGTCTCGGAGGACGCTTGTGAAACAGGCGTTCCTGCTTGTGGCCTCGCTGTTTTTCTATGCATGCTGGAATCCGGCCTACCTCGTTCTTATTGTGTTCTCCGTGCTGATTACATGGATATCTGCTTATTATATGGAAGATAAGCCATTACGTAAGCGCTTGATTCTGGTAGTATCGCTGACGCTGAACCTCATGGTACTGTTCTTCTTTAAATACTACAATTTCTTTGCCGATAACCTGAGCTTTGTCTCTGGCGGCACGATTTTGCCCACGTTCAACGTGCTACTGCCTGTGGGCATCTCGTTCTACACGTTTCAGTCCCTGAGTTATTCAATCGACGTGTATTGGGGAACAGTGCAGGCTGAACGGAATCTTATAACCTACGCACTCTTTGTTACGTTCTTCCCGCAACTTGTCGCGGGCCCGATTGAACGCACTGGAAACCTATTGCCCCAGTTCAAGGCGGATCATGGTTTTGACTATAACCGCGTAACGAGCGGCCTGAAATTGGCGGCTTGGGGTATGTTCAAGAAGATTGTGATTGCGGATCGTGTGGCGCTATATGTAGACGCTGTTTACAGCGAAGCGGCGGTGTATCCAGCGGCGTCTCTGGCACTGGCGACCTTCTTCTTCGCATTCCAGATATACTGCGACTTTTCCGGCTATTCAGATATTGCTATTGGATGCGCTCGTGTGCTAGGGTTCAAGCTGATGAGCAACTTCCGGCAGCCTTACTTTGCCCACTCCGTCGCGGATTTTTGGCGGCGTTGGCATATATCGCTTTCAAGCTGGCTACGCGACTATATCTACATCCCCCTTGGCGGAAACCGGCGCGGTGTTCCTCGTCAGGCGTTTAACCTACTCATCACTTTCCTGCTGAGTGGCCTCTGGCACGGTGCGGCCTGGCACTTTGTTGCATGGGGCACGCTCCATGGCGTGTTCCAACTTGCGGGACGCGCCACAAGCGATGGCCGTTCCAGCATCTGGTGTAAGCTCGGCATAGCGAACTCCCGGCTTGCCCATATTGCCGCTGTCTGCGTTACTTTTGCACTGGTCTGTATCGCGTGGGTATTTTTCAGGGCAAATACAATAGGCGACGCGCTCTTGATATGCGCGAAATTCGCTGCACTTCCCTCTGAGCTGGCCAGCTATGTTCGTCAGCTTCCGCAGACTGGACTCATAGAGACGGTACGCGCTGCATTTCAACTGGGAAATAATGTGGCGCATCCTATTAAGTTGTTTGGAATAAGCGCTTGTGGGCTTTCATTCATGGCTATTGCCGCCCTGCTCCTCGTGGACTGGTGGACGAGAACAAGACCCGGCACGACGCTCATTATGCGAAAGCCGCTGATGCTGCGCTGGGCAGGCTATTACGCTCTGGTACTCGTGGTTTTGTTGAGCTGGAGCACGGATTCTTCAGAGTTCATCTATTTTACGTTTTAGGGGGACGCATGAAAAAGCTATTACTCAAACTGGCGGTTCTCTGTGCGTTAGTTTTTGGAACATTGTTCGCTATCATCCTGCTCCCCGGTCCGCAGAACACGTATGTGCAGGCAATCCTTGACAAACATCAGCGGCTCATGGAGACTGCCGCGCCGCGCCTTGTGCTGGTGGGCGGTTCTAACCTCGCGTTTGGCATCGACAGCGAAATGCTTCAGAACGGGCTGGGTATGCTGGTCGTGAATACCGGCCTACATGCCGGCTTTGGGCTGGGACGTATGCTTGACGACGTCGCGCCATTTCTGCAAAGCGGCGATACGCTTGTCATCGCGCCGGAGTATTCTCACTTTACGAGTGAGTGGGATGGCGGATTAGCCGCATGGGACCTGGTGTCTGACACCCGGAACTTTTCGTTGCTGATATCAGACACTTTTATTGGGCCGGAGTATCAGCGCCTTGTTGATAGCTGGAATAGTGATTCAGGCGCGGAACTGGCGTCTGACACCAGAAGCTTGTTTCTGGGAACAACGCTTTATGGCCTGCCCAGCGCTTTTCCCGAATATGCCAGAGGCAAGTTGCTTGCCCTGCTCCCCCGTCCGCTCACCCCACTCGCCTACACCCGCGATGGCTTTAACGAATATGGCGACTACATCAAACACTTCAGTGTTGAAAACCAGCCTATCACGCCTAACCAGCCCCTTGACCCGCTTAACCCGAAGTACCTTGCGCGATTCTTCCAGTTTGTCGCCGCGTTCACTGGGTCCGGCATCCGTGTCATACTCACCTATCCCAGCTACGAAGAAGTTTCCTTCTATAATATGGTCAACCGTATACACGAATTGGACGCGCTCATTCGAGAACGTGAAGACCTCACGGTCATTTCAATACCAGAAGACTATTGCTTCCCCGCCGCTTTCTTCTATGACACTGTCTACCACCTCAACGAGCATGGCCGTGCTATACGTAGCGAGCAACTCCTGCACGATTTGCTGGCAAGTGGGCTTTTTCCCCTTGAGGCATTAAGCGAGAATCACAAGCTCAGTCACACCTTGACACCACTTGGCGATGAGTAAACCCCTTGTTTCACAGATCGAGCGTTTTCCACTTACGCCGGACAGACCCGCTGGTTTTCACCGTCTGTTCTCAGCCGTTTTCGGCATCTTCACGATTGGAGGCAGTCTATAGACAGACGAATCTGTCTATAGACTAATCGCTAACCCGCGTACCGAAAGGAGAAAAGAAGGCCGTAGATTACGTGGATTAACACAAATTACAGCCTCTAATCCGCGAGATACACGTGCGTTTATTCATCAGTCCGCTCGTTTTTACGATATTCGGTTACCGACGCTGTTATTGCAGCGGTAATTTCAGGGCTTATGGTTCTGTTTGCATTTTTGGGCGCTTCTGGTTTAAGCGGTTTTATAGGCTGCACATCTTTATCCAGACCTAACTTGTGAATCAGCTTTCCAACCAGATTAACGCACATGATCATGATCCACAGAAAAGCAAAAACAACGGTCATACCAAGCAGGGTGAGTATCGCGCTTTGCTGAAACATTTCCCAGATAGTCATATCAGCTCCTTGTGGCTGCTTTGTTCAAAGCGGCATAAAATATCGTTGATCTCTTGAGCGCTCTTTGCCGACTGCATTTCCGTAAGCGTCTCGGAATTAAGCAGTTTTAACAGCTTGCTTAAAACGGCCAGATGTTTTTCACGGCGTTCATAGCTCATCAAGACCATGAAAATACAGTGTACCATTTCCCGTGCTTCCGTATCGTATTCGATGCCTGTGCGGGAAATGCCAATGGCGCCAACAATGCCGCCAAGTGTATGGCAATAGCCATGCGGTATCGCCACACCCGGCGCAACTGCGGTGTTCATTTGGTTTTCCCGCATTGTTATTGCTTCAAGCAGTTCTTGACGATTAAGTTCAGGGCGCAACTCAATAATTGTTTCAACCAGTTCCTCGAAAGTTTCATCTTTTGTTTCGCTTTCAAGGTTCAGCTTGATGTGCTGTACACTGAAGATTTCATTTAATAACACTTCTTTTCTCCTTATGGCTCGCCCGATCCTCAAAGTACAGTTGAATAGGCACTACCAAAAAACCGATGATGCCGCTTACGCCCAGCCCAATCGCTATAAGGGCTCGCCCGAATGAGGAAATGATCGCAGGGGAACCTTGCGCGATTCCAATAATAATACCAATGACCAAAGCCACCAGTAACGCTCCTCCAAAGAGTTTCCAAAAGAGAGGCCAAAATTTATTCATGACAATAATCCTCCAAGATTATTTGTATCCCGCAGGTAAGCAGGAGAGAACATTAAAATGAACGCGGAGCAAAGAATGGTATCAGATTCGGAGTTTCAGGAGGATTGTATTTTTTAGTTCGCTGTAATGTATTCCCATACTAGCGATGAATGACGATTGAGAACAGGACGTTACGCTGATCAGCATGATTAAGAAGGAGCTGATGCGCTGAAAACTCATACGCAAGGGTGAAAAGCGGACACTGCCTAATGTGCTAAACATTACCGGCACTTCCGCCGGATTCTGAATAAAGAAGTTTTCCACAGAGCTGAGCATTCTATCCTGAGTGGTTTCTATTTCGTATTGTACAGCCTGATAAGGTTCTAGCACGTCGAATGAGAATGTTCCCACTACTGAAATGGCAGTGAAAACCATGAGAATAGAGAGCTGTCTTCTTCGCGCAAACCAAAACATAGCCATAAGATACTATAAGGTAGAATTTTTAGCAAGCGGGTGTTTATGTCCACTTAGCTGAATAACTTGAGGCTACTATATGGCGCAAAAACGTGCAAGCAGTTTTTGCAAAAAGCATACCCATTGAGGCGCGGTAACTACCCGCCGCGCTTACATCAAGTTCAAGCCCTTTGCTTCCCATCGGATGCTACTTGCGCGATCACTCCGCCATATAATAAACAGAAGCCCCGTGCGCGGTCTTCCACCGACAGCACAGCGCCCCTTGCATAAATGTTCAATCTGGTATAGCCTATTCCGAGAGGAGATATTATGGAATTTTTACTGGAAGGTGTTCTTGCGTTAAGCTGGCAGCAGCTCATCATGTTCGGCATTGGTTTTGCTCTCATCTATTTAGGCATTGCCAAAGAATACGAGCCGGCCTTGCTCATGCCTATGGGCTTTGGGGCGATCCTAGTGAATCTGCCCTTGAGCGGCGTACTCAATCAGGTTATGCCTGGCGTAGGAGAAACCCACGGGGTGATCCAGTGGCTCTTTGAAAAAGGTGTCAGCGCTTCCGAGGTCATGCCACTGCTCCTGTTTATCGGCATAGGGGCCATGATAGATTTTTCTCCCCTGCTTTCCCGACCAGTGTACTTTTTATTCGGCGCCGCAGCCCACTTCGGTATCTTTGCCACCATAACCCTAGCCTGCCTCTTCGGCTTTGACCTGAAAGACGCCGCGGCCATAGGCATTATCGGCGCTGCAGACGGGCCTACTACCATACTGGTTTCTCAGGTACTGCGTTCCAGCTATCTAGGGCCTATCGCAGTAACCGCCTATTCCTATATGTCCCTGGTGCCTATCATCCAGCCCCTTGCCATAAAGCTGACCACGACCAAAAAAGAACGGATGATCCACATGGACCCCGTGGCCAGTACCGAGATACCGCGCATCTTAAAAATCATATTCCCCATTGCCGTAACCATCGTCGTGGGCTTTATCTCCCCTTCCGCAGTAGCGCTTATCGGCTTCCTCATGTTCGGCAACCTCATCCGGGAATGCGGGGTCTTGGAGTCCCTCTCGGAAACCGCGCAAAAGAGCCTTTCCAACCTGATCACCCTGCTTTTAGGCATCACCATCGCCTTTACTCTGCAAGCCGAAGCCTTTCTCACCCTAGACACGCTCAAAATACTGGCACTGGGGCTTTTTGCCTTTATCCTCGATACAGTGGGCGGAGTCTTGTTTACCAAATTCCTCAACCTCTTCTTAAAGAAAAAGATAAACCCCATGATAGGGGCCGCGGGGATTTCCGCGTTTCCCATGTCCTCCCGGGTTATCCAAAAGCTGGCCCTTAAAGAAGACCCCACCAACATATTCCTGATGCACGCGGTAAGCGCCAATGTATCGGGGCAGATCGCCTCGGTGGCGGCAAGCGGCCTGGTCTTGAGCTTGATTCTCGCGACTTTATAGGAGATCACTACTATGAACGAAACGATTTTGCAGAATGTCTTGGCATCCCTAACCATCATGTGGAAAGGGATGCTCGGCCTTTTTGTGGTCTGCGGCGGTGTTGCTATACTCATGATGATCATCGCCAAATGTATAAAAGGCAAAGGTTCCCAGTAAACCAGCGCTTGGAGCGTGGTTAGATTGATAGTAATTACGGTGTGGTTAACACTCTGAATAGGAGGACAAAGATGAGTATGTTGGCTATGGTGGGTATAGCAATCGTATCCGCAGCAGTTTCGGCGGCAGGCGTGATCCTTTTCTATAAAAGAAGGGAAGCATCCCAACGGCAAACCCTTCAAGGGATAGGGAAGTTCTTCAGTAATGAAAATAATCGTAACCTAACCTTAAGAATAGCGGTACAGGGGATGAGGGGGCTGGATATAGGGAATGGGATAAACGGCTTTATCGCATACCTGGATGGTATTGTAGCGCTTATTCAGATACGGACAAGGCAAACCGAAGAAAATGCCGAAGCCCTGTATAAGCTCATTGATGAGGCCAGCTCCCGTGTTAAGGCACTGACCACGCTCATTGATACGGTAGATAAACGTATTCCAGTGCAGGCTGTCAGCATAGGCCAAGTAGCGCGCGTTTTGCATGACATCCATGCCTTCCAGAGTAAGGCCATTAGCATCCAAATGAACCAGGTGAACACCATCTCTACTCTTTTTGAGGAACTGAAGGGGAGCACTCACAACATTGACCGGATTCTCCAGGATAATGTGAGGGACTATACGAACCTGAACAATTATGCGGGGATCGGCAAGGATGAACTGTTCAAGCTCCAAGAGATGATGGATACCCTTACCACTAAAATTGGCACGGTCTTTGAGGCAAACACGGTGATTAACCGCATCGCCAGTCAAACCAATCTCCTAGCCATGAACGCGGCTATTGAGGCTGCCCATGCAGGTGAGACGGGGAAAGGTTTTGCGGTGGTAGCCAATGAGATACGTACCTTAGCAGAAAGCTCGAATACGCAATCCCGCATCATCACGGAGAGCATGAAAAGCCTCAAAGAGTCCATGGAAAACGCGACGCATACCTCAAATAACACGAACCTTTCCTTTGAACATATCTTTACGGCAATCAAAGACATGGATGCAAACCAGAAGGAACTGGTAAAAGCCACTGGTAAGCGATCAGGAACTATGGAAGAGCTGATAAGCCAATTCACTGGTATTCAACAAAGCATTAAGGATATTCATGAAGGATCGGGAACCATTCTGGCTCAAAGCACTGCCATTCAGACTGAAGTAGAGAGACTCGCTTCGATTACCCAAGAGGTGAAGCAAGACTCCCAGGCGTTGTCTTCTAATCCAGAAGTTGCGGCTAAACTCATGGACGCAGCCCTTGATAAGGTAAAGCTCAATCTGGTCAGCATCAGCGAGATCAAGAGTGAGGTCTCGGCGTTCAAGGTTTCAGCGCAAGTCCCGCCTGCCAACAAAAATAGTATGAAAGGCGCTATCGTGCTTTGTATAGCGGAGCTGGTAAAGAAGGTGGGAGGGAATGAGCAATGGCGGGAGATTCTGAGGCGCTCTGGGCTGCCTGAAGATTTACAGCTTACCAGTATTGCAGATGTGGATGACGGGGTTATCCAAAAAGTGCTTAAAAATATCGGAGAGGTATTACACCTTTCTCCCCAGCAAATAACTGAAGCCTTCGGGGATTATTGGGTCAATGACTATGCTTCCAAATATTACAAAGCCTATTATTATGGTATAAACAGTGCCAAGGCCATGATTATGGGGGTTGATACTATTCATGCGCAGGTAATCAAGATCATACCAAATGCCCGTCCGCCGCGCTTTGATGTGGAAGAGATTGATGAAAAGACCTTGAGGGTTCATTACAAATCCCACCGCAAGATGATTGATTTCTATATTGGCTTGGTTAAAGGGGTGGGGAGATTTTTCAAGACCCCGTTACAGGTTAAGAAGTTATCAGAAGAATACGTGGAGATACGGTTTAGCTAAAGACTCCTTTTGAAGATGTCCACAGATTGCGCTGATTTTCACTGATTAAAGAACTGAAATCAGCGTTAATCCGCGAAAATCAGCGGACCTTTCCCTTACCGAGGAAGCGTCGCTTCCCCTGTTAAGGAGCCGACGGGAGTTCTACAGTCAGCGGGTATTCGTAGGTGATTATGCGCGGATCATTGAGTAGATGACTGGAACTGGTAAAGCGCGTTACAATCTTGAGCGTCCATGCCCCTGGCTCTAACGCGGGAACGCGGAAGATGAGTTTCTTCGGGTTGTTTTCCGTGAGCTTATGCGTAACCTGTATCTCTGTGCCGTCCTCGCCCACGAAAAACACCCCCAGTTTCTCGTCGTCTTCAGGCACTATCTTTAGCTTGTTGCCCGTTACGATTACGTCCTCACCAGGCGTTATGGTTCCGTTGGTCTTACCCGTACTAACGTCTGTAACAAGCCCGATATACGCGCCGGAGTTCTTCTCTCCCAGCACTTCCACGCCCACAGTCTCTAACACAGAGCGCATCTCCGCGCTAGGGCTTACGTCGATTCCTATCTTGTGGAGTGCAGGGTCGAATGCGTGAGATACGCCTACCCAAATACCGCTTACACGCGGCGCGACACGGACGCAGCCGTCCAATACCGGAGTACCTTGGACTATTGCTTCGCGCACGATCTCATCACGTGCAGTCAATATGCTCAAGATGGTCTCGAAACGCAGTTCCGAGCGACCCGCGACAATACGGGCGGCTAAATCCTCGTTGCGGAGCGTGTCGCCGGTTGTGGATACTTCCGCGACAAAATCGTTTTCCACGTCTTGGGTGAGCAGGTTTTGTCTTAACCAAACCTTCCAATAAGTTTTCTTAGCCATTGTTTTCTCCTTCAGCCGTGGGCGGCCAGCTTTCGGCTGTAATATAATTCGTCTCCCTGTACGGAGAGACAAGGCGGCGCTTCGAGGAACGCTGCCTTGGAAACTGTTTATAGAAGGCTAACACCGCAGGGGATAGTTTGTCAAGCCATCAGCCCGTTGATGTCAGCCCTCGCCGCGCTACTGTACCGCGTCTGTGATGGTTACAGCCTTGTTAGTACCAATCATCGTGCATGTGGAAAGGTCAAGCGCCACGTACTTGCCAGAACTATTGACGTCGGAGAGGATAGATGCCCAGCGCCTGTTTGCAAGCCTGCCAGTCACGGTTAGGTGAACAGGGTCATCCACACTTACCCCAGATGCAACCGTCGGCCCGCTGTTATTCACGGTTACGGTGTCAGAATAGCTTATCGCTGTCCCAACGAGAATAGTTACTAAAAGCGCGACAACCGCGCTTTTGTCGATGTAAGTAATTAGGAAACGTGGCGTACACGCTGGGGAGATGAAGGAGGCGCGGTCTACCTGCCGGCGGGTCATCAGGTCACTTCCTCTGATGCAGTGCTTGTTCTGGTTCATTAGGTTTTAGTCTATAGTGGTATTATATATAGATAGCGTATTTATATGCAAGGACTTTTCACGAGGCTGCGTAAGGGCTTGGCATTGGTTTGACCGCATAGCACGGAGTCTCGTGCCAGCGCTTGTTTCGGCGTTTGAAAAACGGAAACATCTTCAATATCCAGCATACTTGGTACTCACGCATAAGCGTTGTCTACTTACTAGAATTGGGCTATACTAAATTAGGTACATTGTATGAATAAAAACAAAAGTAGTACTTCTCTGAGTATGGCGGAACAATGGAGTAACCGAGCTTTGTTCCGCCTGTTGTGGCCCCTTATCATTGAACAGATTCTATCGGTTACTATGGGCGCGGCTGATACCGTTATGATGAGCAGCGTTGGTGAACATGCGGTTTCCGCGGTTAATATCGTTGACAATATCAATAACTTGCTCATCATCGTTTTTGCCGCGCTTTGCACTGGCGGTGCAGTGGTAGTCAGCCAGTACATCGGGCGCAAGGACCAGCGCAGTTCCCGCCTCGCAAGCAGGCAACTGGTCTACACAGCCCTGTCCGCCTCGCTTGTTATCATGATCATAGCTCTGATCTTCAGGAAGCCTATCCTCTGGCTTTTCTACGGAACCCTCAGCGACGATGTACGGAGCGCCGCTGAAATTTATCTGCTAGTAACATCGCTCTCCTATCCGAGCCTCGCGCTTTACAACGCCAACGCAGCCCTGTTCCGTGCAGCGGGTAATAGCAAAGTAACCATGCGGATCGCCCTGCTGGTGAACATTATGAACATTGGCGGCAATGCCTTCTGTATCTATGTGCTTAAAATCGGCGTTCTTGGCGCGGCGCTTTCCACGCTGGTGAGCAGAATCGCTGCTGCAGTCATCACCACAGTCATGCTTGTCCGCGATACACATTCGCCTATAAGCCTTGCAGGACTTCACAAGCTCCGCTTCATACGCTCCATGCTCCGCAGTATCCTGAATGTGGGCATTCCAAGCGGACTTGAAAGCTCCATGTTTCAGTTAGGCCGGCTCCTCACCCAGCGTATCTTTCCGACCTTTGGCACTTCTGCCATTGCAGCCAATGCCATTGCCAGCGTAGTTAACTCTTTCTCCTTTATGCCCGGTATGGCCTGTGGCATGGCGCTGCTCACGGTAGTTGGCCAGTGCGTGGGCGCGGGCGATTACGCCGAGGCCAAAAAGCAATGCGCCAAATTGATTAAACTGGCCTACCTAATCATGTTTATTATGAGCGGCACTGTTTTACTTTTTATGAATCAACTGATCAGCCTCTTTAATCTCTCTCCTGAAGCCGGTGAGCTGGCAAAAAGTTTCCTGCGTATCCACTGTATTTCTATGGTGATCGGCTGGCCCCTCAGCTTTGCCCTGCCAAACGCTCTGCGCGCCGCTGGCGACGCCCGTTTCTGCATGATTGCGGGTAGCATATCCATGTGGACCGTTCGGGTAAGCCTCGCGTACCTGCTCACTTACACCACCCGCATTGGTCCGGTCGGCGTATGGCTGGCAATGGGTGGCGATTTCTTGGTTCGCGGGTCCTGTTACACATGGCGTTGGTTAAGCGGTCGCTGGCAAACCAAGAAAGTTATTTAAGTGATTACCTTCTTGGTTTGCAAACATCCGCACAGGAACCATAGCAGACGCCACACGCGCGAAAGTCAGCGCTCATGCCTCCTTCACCATGAAAAGCGCCTAACTTCGGGAGTAGTTCGGAGCTTCTTGGGTAATGGTTACATCATGAGCGTGACTTTCGCGCAGGCCCGCGGCAGTGATCTTCACAAAGTTGCGATAGCGCTTGAGTTCTTCAATGTTCTCACAACCACAGTAGCCCATGCCCTTACGAAGGCCGGAAATAAGCTGATGGAGGTAGTCGCGCAGTTCGCCTTTGTAAGGGACACGACCCTCAATGCCTTCGGGCACAGGCTTTTCGTCTTTGGTGATCTGATAGCGATCCGCTGAGCCGTCATGGATCGCGCCCATACTGCCCATGCCTCGGTATTCCTTGTAGATACGGCCGTCAAAGATGATTTCCCTGCCCGGAGCTTCCCGCAGACCAGCGAAGAGGTTTCCAATCATCACAACATTAGCGCCAGCGCCAATGGCTTTGGTGATGTCGCCAGAGAACTTGATACCGCCATCAGCAATGATGGGGATGCCAGACTTGGCAGCTTCCTCAGCACAGTCCCAGACCGCTGTAAACTGTGGCACGCCAACACCAGCCACTATGCGGGTCGTGCAAATAGAACCGGGGCCAATGCCCACCTTGACCGCATCCGCACCAGCTTCGATCAGACGACGCGTTCCTTCTTTTGACGTAACATTACCACCAATCACCGGAACGCTGAATTTGTATTTAATGTTACGAATCGCATCCATCACATTTTTAGAATCGCCATGCGCAGTATCAAGCACTACATAATCCACCTTGGCGTTTTTGAGGAGTGGCATACGAACGAGGAAGTCCTGCGGAGACACTGCCGCGCCTACAATGAGCTTGCCGCTCTTGTCAGTGGCCGCGTTGGGAAACTTGTCGCGTTTCTCCATGTCCTTCACCGTAATCAGTCCGGTGAGGCAGCCATTGTTATCAACAACCGGCAATTTTTCAACGCGATTCTGGTCAAACTTCGCCCGTGCGCTCGCCGTGGATGGCTCACCTTGCTCAACAATCACCTCTTGTGTCATCACGTCCGTAACTGAAAGGGAGTCGTCAGTACAAAAACGCAGATCACGGCCGGTGATTATTCCCAGTAACTTGCCGTTAATGTCCAGGACCGGCATCCCAGATACGTTAAAGCGGGACATGGCGAGCTTTACGTCTCGAATCTTTGCGTCTGCGCCAACAGTAACCGGCTCCTCGATGATCCAGTTAAGATAACGCTTGACATGTACCACCTGTCTGGCCTGTTCCTCTGGACTCAAGTTCCGGTGTATAACACCGGAACCACCCTCAAGCGCAATGGCAATAGCCAGCTTCTCCTCGGTTACCGTATCCATTGCCGCTGAAATGATAGGCGCATTAAGAGTAATATCCGCACAAAGCGTAGCGTGAACGTCGCAGTCTTTGGGCAGGATCTCGGAATAACCGGGCAGTAAAAGAACATCGTCATAAGAATAAGCTTCGTTAAACATGATTTATCTCCTTGTATATTTGTTTCTCTCCACGCACTCGCTTAGTTCGCGGTGTTATGGCGCCCCAGCGCCCACCGCATAAAGTGCGACCTTGCTTCTTCGTGGCAAGGGTTTTTGTTCCATCAGCTTGCGATACTTAGCGGCGATTTCCCGCGCCTTCTTGACCGCGAGACCACAGTATTGCTCAGGCTTTGTGAAAAATGCAAGTGTATCAGCAACAGAGGCACTTTGGCTGATTCCAAGTTCCACCATCTTTCCGCTGATACGCGCTAACACGTCCGGCTCACGGGCAATCGCCTCAGCAAAGCTCAGGCGCTCCTTTTCAGCGGTCAGCGTGATCTTGCGGATCACCTCGTGGGCATCTGACACCCCAGTTTCCGCGAGCAGAATGTAGGCTGGCTCAGCAAGCACTCCGCCCACGATACCGCCGCCGCGCAGATTGGCCATGAGCCGTTCCCGATCCGTGCTCAAGGTTTTCATAACAGATGTCATACGACTCACCGCGAGGCAAAAACCAGTGATGTATTCAGCAATGAAACGCTGACTTGCCGAGTTAGAAAGATCGCGCTGATGTTCGCTTATCTGGTCCATGAAAAAGGTCTGCACTCGTGGCATAAACTCCTTCCAGAGACTTTTGACATGTTCACTGTTCCACGGATTGCGCTTCTGAGGCATGGTTGACGAGCCAACCTGTTCAGCGCTAAAACCTTCATGCAGTTCGCCAATTTCACTCCTCTGGAGGTTACGCAGGTCGTCGGCAAGATTAGCGATGATTCCAAAAGCCACGTTACATTCAAGTAGTAGGCGCAGAAGATATTCAGGCTCAACAAGCTGAGTAGAATGTTCCGATGGCTCAAGGCCAAGCTCCGCAAGGTAGATGCACTCCAGTTCTTCAGGATCATGGACGAGCATACTCGTGGCGTTATACGCACCCACTGCGCCGGCAAGTTTACCTTTAAGCTGGGCCGCGAGGCGCTCTATCTCGATGATGGACTTCCCCAGCCGCGACACATACTCGGCAAAGGCAAAGCCCACGGTGATAGGAACCGCGTGCTGTCCGTGAGTGCGGCCTACCTGTGGGGTTTCAGCCTCCTGTTCGACAAAGGTACAAAGCAGGTTCTCAAGTTTACGCAGGAGAGGCAATACAAGCTTCCGCATAACCCCGCGCACTCGATACGATAGGCTGGTGTCGAGAATATCAACGCTGGTAGCGCCCAGATGTACCAACGGCGCGATGTCCGGCGGCACTTTTTGTTTCAGTACATTCACCAGTGCGCGAATGTTGTGCCTAGTCTTTACCTCCTCAGCATACACCTCAGCTGGGTCAACCGCGTCCGCCACTGTTTCCAGCACAGCTCTTAGTTCAGGCGTAAGCTGACCACGAACAGTAAGGTGGGCGATGATGAGGGCGATTTCAGCCTTAACACAAGCCGTGATAGACGCTTCTTCGGAAAGCCATGGCGTCAGTGAGTCAAAAAGGCCATCTTCAGACAGCGAATAACGGTGGTCAAGGGGAGAAATGTTACGAAAGATACTTCTATTTTCCATAAATAACTATGACATACCCACATAGTTTTGTCTAGTGGTATATAAACACAATTTTTCTCCATCGCGGGTTTTTCCGTTTTACGGACGACTGGGCTTTCACCCATGTTTTACCGTCTCCCTCGCGTCTCCGTTCCCGTTCACATTGCCATTGTTCCCATCGCCGGAGTTTCTATTCCCGCCCATATCGCCATTGTTCCTGTCCATATCGCCATTGTTCCCATCGCCGGAGTTTCTGCTCCCGCCCATATCGCCATTATTCCCATCGCCGGAGTTTCTGCTCCTGTCCATATCGCCATTATTCCCGTTCACATTGCCATTGTTCCTGTCGCCGGAGTTTCTATTCCCGCCCACATTTCTTCTGTTCCCGTCCATATCGCTATTGTTCCCATCCCCATTTCTTCTGTTCCCATCCCCATTTCTTCTGTTCCCATCCCCATTTCTTCTGTTCCCATCCCCATTTCTTCTGTTCCCATCCCCATTTCTTCTGTTCCCATCCCCATTTCTTCTGTTCCCGTTAACGCTATACTTCATCAATCCTATATCACTGTTTATCTATGAGTAGCTTTTTCATTGCATGATGATATTGTAACGGAATCTAATAAAATTCTTGCTGATATAGCCTTTATCGTTGCGCATGACGATGACGCCGGGGGCGTTGCGGGGGTGGTAAACCCCCGCAGAGGGGGAAGCGGAGGGCGTAAGACCGAAGCGAGGGGGAGACTTCCCCCTCCTTATATGTATCTAATCACCCTTCAATAGTACGGTTAATACGATTATTTGTTTGTTTTGGTGGTTTGTGCGGTACACTTGTTACATCCGCTACACCCACAGGCAGAACGTCCCTGCCGATAGTTCCGTATAGTCCGCACTAGCACAAAGATGAGTGCGCCAAAAACAATCGCGCCAACAATGATGGTTGAACCGTTTGTTGTAAGAAATTCTTCCATAAATATATACCTTCTTATAGAGTTAGATTCAAGTATTGGCCTATATGCTATTGTCTGCGCTGAAGGTTCCGCCAGAATGGGTGGGTTTCCGTAAGAGCATGAAGATAATCAGACCCAGCGCTGCGAATCCGGCAACTGTTCCAATGCTAAAGCCGTTGCCCGTGAAGAGGCTGCCGAGCTGGTAGATGATAAGCGCAATGGTATAGCCGTAGATGAGCTGGTAGCCAATGGCAAAGGCTGTCCACTTTGCGTTGTTCATCTCACGGCGAATCGCACCCATGGCGGCAAAGCATGGGGGGCAGTAAAGGTTGAAGACTAGGAAGGTGTAAGCAGACAATGGGGTGAAGCGCGAGGCGAATATGCCCCACATCTCTTGGCCTTCTTCGCTAACTTCGGCAAAGCCGTACAAAACGCCCATTGTGCCAACTACGTTTTCTTTGGCAATGAGACCTGTAATCGTGGCAACAACAGCATCCCACGAGCCAAAGCCGAGTGGAGAAAATATCCAGGCGATTGCGCTGCCGATGAGGGCAAGTAAACCGTTGTTAAGGTCATCAACCATGCCAAAGCTATTGTCAGTGAAGCCAAAGCTGGACAGGAACCAGATCAGAACTGCTGAGAGTAGAATCACGCTCCCTGCCTTTTTGATAAATGACCAGCCGCGCTCCCACATACTCCGCAAAACATTGGTAATCGTGGGTAGGCGGTAGGCTGGGAGTTCCATAACAAAGGGTGATATGTCGCCGACAAAGATTTTTGTCTTTTTGAGCATGATGCCAGAGATAATGACTGAGATGATGCCCATGAAGTAGGCGCTGGGCGCGACCCACCATACGCCGCCCATGACTGCCCCTGCTATCAGCGCGATGATCGGGAGTTTTGCGCCGCAGGGCATGAAGGTTGTGGTGATAATGGTCATGCGGCGGTCTTTCTCGTTTTCAATGGTTCTGGAGGCCATGATGCCCGGTATGCCGCAGCCAGTGCCAATGAGCATGGATATAAAGCTTCTGCCGGATAGACCAAAGCGACGGAAGATACGGTCGAGGATGAAGGCGATCCGCGCCATGTACCCGCAGGCTTCAAGTGCTGCCAGAAACATGAACAGTACGAGCATCTGTGGCACAAAGCCCAGCACTGCGCCTACACCTGCTACAATGCCGTCAAGAATCAGCGCGTTTAGCCAGTCTGCCGTGCCTATGGCCTCAAGCCACGAGCCAATGATCACGGGTATTCCCGGAACCCAGATGCCGTAATCTTGCGGTGTGGGTTCATCAGCCGCAGGCTCCCCCGCAGCGTCAAATGCTTCGACCGCTGCCGCATATTCGCGCCCACCGCTGAAGTGCCAGCCCTCACCAAATAAGCCGTCGTTGGTCCAGTCAGTTACCCAAGCGCCAACCGTGCTTACTGAAACGAAGTAGATGATGAAGATGATGAGGGCAAAGATGGGCAGGGCAAGCAAGCGGTTTGTTACAATTGCGTCGATACGGTCGGAGATCGATGCCTGATTGCGTGGATTCTTTTTCAGAATGTGCTTGATAATAGAATCAATGAACCGGTAGCGTTCTTCAGTGATGGCGCTCTCGGGGTCGTCATCGAGTTTCTGTTCTGCGGCGGTGATAAACTGAGCTGTGTTAGGGAAACAGTGCTTTTCAGCGAACTTTTCGTCTTTCTCCAGGGTTTTGATGCTGTAAAACCGTAGGTCTTTCTGGTCAACTTTGTCCATAAGCGACGTAATTGCGGTAAGTGCCTCCTCGATTGGTGGAGAAAACTTCACTGGTGGGCTTGGAGGGCTTCCTTTTTCGGCAAGGGCGAGTGTTTTATCAATCGCTTCACTGATACCCGTGCCTTTTAACGCGGAAACTGCGAGAACCGGGCAGGCGAGACTCTTCTCCATGGCCCTTAGGTTGATAGTATCGCCATTTTTTTCTACTGCATCAATCATATTGACCACCGCAACTACTGGTATTCCCATTTCAAGCAACTGAGTTGTCAGAAAGAGGTTTCGTTCAAGGTTTGTGCCGTCGATGATGTTCAGTAGACAGTCTGGCTTTTCCTCAAGGAGGTAGTTCCGTGCTATCACTTCCTCAAGGGAATAGGGGGAAAGGGAATAGATGCCCGGCAGGTCTATAACCGTAACATCCTTATTCCCCTTGAGCCGTCCTTCTTTTTTCTCCACCGTAACCCCAGGCCAGTTCCCCACGAACTGGTTAGAACCGGTGAGTAGATTAAACAGTGTTGTTTTCCCGCTATTCGGGTTGCCCGCAAGAGCTATCTTGAGCGCCATTGTTCATATCTCCTTAACTTCGATGATGTCGATATCTGCTTTACGCAGACTGAGTTCATAACCCCGCACGGTGATCTCAATAGGATCGCCAAGCGGGGCAACTTTTCGCATGAGTATCTCCGTTTCCCGCGTGATGCCCATGTCCATGATGCGTCTCTTGAGCGCCCCTTCTCCGTGCAGTTTCACGACAGTAACTTTTTTGCCGGTCTCCACGTCTTTAAGTGTCTTCACATCTTCCTCCTCTTTGTTACAATTATGATCTTACTTATCATCGCTGGATTCTTCTACTGTCAAAGGCGCATAGATAGCAAAGCGGCGTTTTATCGCCGCCTTTCATACGCACTCGCTGTCTTCTTCTCAGTTTTTCGCTTGTTCTAACGCAAGTTCCACAGCTTCGTTAAACTGGTTAAAGGCTATTGTCGCTCCGCTTATGGCGTCTACCTTGCTTAGGTCGCCGCTTTGGACGTAGGAGCGGGCGTATTCCTCCATAGCGTGGACGGCAAGTTGCGCCTTGTTATAAAAATCCTGATTGGCAATCTCGCCATTCACTTTGCCGTAGTCTTCGCCTTTAACTGTTCCATCCTTTTGCAGGGTGATGAACTGGCAGCTGCTGATACGCCCACTTGTGATAGTGAGGGTTACCTCGCCCCATGCGCCTGTGTCGTCCGCGTTGCTCTGTCCGGTGTAGACGCCGTCTTTATACCCGCCTTTTTCGCAGGCTGTGAGCAGCGTCAGTACGAAAAGCCCCACAACCCAAAGATATGTTGTACCCTTAGTCATTTTTCTCTACGCTCCTTTTCCAATAATACGTGCTATCCGCCCATGTTCAAGCACAACAGTGCGTTCGGCGTCTTCGGCGACTTCAGGATCGTGCGTTACTACAACGATCGTGCTGCCCTCTGCGTGCAGTTTCTTGAAAATATCAATGACAAGCCGCTCGTTAGCCTCGTCGAGGTTCCCGGTTGGCTCGTCCGCCAGTATAAGCATGGGATAATTGATGAGCGCACGGGCAATACAGACCCGCTGCTGCTCTCCGCCGGAAAGCTGACTGGGGAGATGCCGTGCGCGGGAGGCAAGTCCCACCCGTTCTAGGGCATCCATGGCCTCCTTTTCGTCAGGCATACTGTGATAATACTGTGCAACCATCACGTTCTCCAGAGCAGTCAGATAGTTTACCAAATGGAACTGCTGAAAAATCAGTCCAATCTTGTCCCGGCGGATAGTCGTGAGGTTTCGCGCGCTCTCACGGGAAATATTTGCGCCATCAAGAATCACTTCACCGGATGAAGGCTTGTCCATGCACCCCACGATGTTCATCATGGTGGTTTTTCCAGAGCCTGAAGGCCCCATGATGGCAAGCCATTCGCCCTGTTTCACCGTCAGATTGATGTTTTGCAGCGCCTTGAGCTGCCCATAGACCTTTGAAACATCTTTTAACTCCAGTAAATCCATATAATCACTCCCCTTAAACAAGAATACGGGCCACTCTTGCGTCTTTTTCAGGACGTTCAGGACGCGCCCGTGAAAAGCTTTGCCTCATTCACCGCGCAAAACTATGGCAGGGTCAACTTCTGTGGCGTTGCGAACCGGTATGATGCAGGCTATGCCAGTAATCACGATAGAGGCAAGCACTGTAAGCGGCGCAAGCGGGAGCAGGAAGTTGACGGAGCGGTTAAACACACTGAACGCCACGCCTTGCGCGAATATAAAGCCAAAAACAGCGCCAAGAAGCCCGCCGAAACCGCCGATGAACACACCTTCGCCCAAAAACTCCGCCGCAAGGCTGACATTCGAGGCTCCCAATGTTTTCCGAAGTCCGATCTCCTTGCGTCGTTCTGCCACAACCGCCATCATCGTGGTTGCCACGCAGATCATGATGAGGAGCAAGACAATCGCCGTTACCAGATACACCAAGACCTGTAGCTTAGCAAGCACGGTTCCCTCGGATTCGGTCAGACGCTTCACCAGACGAGGGCTTACCCCGCTCAGTTCCGCGCTTATTGTGGCGGCAAGGGCTTCCAGCGTGTCAGCAGTCGCGGAAACGCTACATTCAAGCACGTCAATCTTGCCGCTGTCGCCAATCATCGCTTCCAAATCCTCCAGGTCCATGAAGATGAACGCCTCCTCGGTCCCGCCTGACTGCATCACGCCCGAAACAACGAAGTCGCGGCTAAACGCCTCGCCAGACAAGGCGCTTCCCGTTATCGTAAATACGCTGCCGGGGGAAAGCCGTATCGTGTCCGCCACTTCCTGACCAATCAGCGCCTCGCCTGATGCTTGTGGCCAATGCCCAGATACGAACCAATACGGGCTTGTCTTCCGCGCCTCGTCCAAGTCGGTGCCGGCTGCCATGAAAGGCTGTTCGTTCACCTTCACCATCCGGTAACGATAAGGAGCGGCGCCTACAAAGTTTGCTGCAGGAATGAAGGACAACGCAACCTGCGCCGTGTCCATATCAATAGACACCGCGTTCCCTGCAGGCGTCATAATAAAATTCGCACCATAAGAGCGGAACTCCTGCCCCATCTGTCTCGGTATGTCGTAGTAAATCGTAACAAGTCCAGATAGTATCGTAGCACCGACAGCCACTGCCAATAGCGCCACGATCATGCGGGAGCGGCGGCGGAGCAGGGAACTCAGCGCCATCTTTATATAAAAACGTTGTCTAGTCATTTTCTTCACCTTTTCGCCACTGAAATCGTAAGAAGTCAAAAGGGGCAAAAGAACACAAACGTTTATCTCCCATGCAAGACCTCAGCAGGACGGAGCGAAAGTAGGAACCGTATAGACGGGAGGCTGCCGGCCATTGTTACTAGAAACACGAGCGCTCCAACAAGCGGCACGACCATTGGCTTGATATCAATGGACGAACCAAAAACTGATTGACCAATGATTTGCGCAAACCCCAATCCCACGAAATAGCCCACGATGCCCCCCGCAATGCCGGTAATCAGGATTTCCGCCAGCACAAGGGCTGCTATTGGCCCGCCGTATGCACCCACAGCCTTGAGCAAGCCTATCTCAGCAGCGCGTTCCATCACACTCGTCGTAACCAGATTGGAAATGCCTAGAGCGGAGCCTGCCAAACTGAGAATCGTTATCAGCGCCATCAAAAGCTGGGTCTTCTCCAGTACCAACCCCTCAGACTCCGCCACTTGCCGTACTGGTTTGGAAACCGCGTCACTTATCACCTCGTCAATCTGGTAGCAAATCGCACTTACATAAGCCGTACAGTACCAAGTCTCCCATTCCTTGATGGAAAGGCTCTTAGGGTCTTGCGCAGCGCGACGGGAAAGCTCGTTGTCCGGCGTAGTCAGAGCGCTGACCTCAACCCGGCTGACCAGTCCGGGCTTATCCGCCAAACCCTGCGCACTTGCAAGCGTCAGGTAAAAGCCTTCGTCCTCATCACCGCCCGCGCTGAAAATGCCCACGACCGTAAAATCACGCAACTGGGCGCCGGTTTGGAACCGCGCCCTATCACCAACACTAAGGCCATACTTTTTCGCCGCAGTCTCGCCAACCATCACCCCATTCACGTCATTGCCGTTAAGCCAACGCCCCTGCACGTCCCACCAGCTTTTAAGGTTCCTCATTCCAGTGTCGAGAGCCTCGCCTGTGGGCAGTTCCAAATGGTGATCAAACCACGCACCCATAAGCCGGACATCCTCGCCTGCGCCAGAGTCCGAAACCAGGCGGACGCGGACATTCAGGTAGGGGGTAAAGTCCACAATGTTGAACGCCCAGAAGATCGTTTTGATATTCCCTAATTCAGCCTCGTTTAAGTATTTGTCTGACACCCCGAACCCTTCGCTCACCCCATAGAGATCATCCAGCAGAGACGCGCCGCGGGGCAGCACATTGATATTCGCGCCATAGGTCTTCAACTCCTGATTCACCTTGTCGCCCACATCGAACATTACATTCAGCATGGCGGTCGCCAGAGACGCGCCGAGCGCAACGGTAAAAGCGATCAGCAGCATCTTCCCTTTTTGTCTGAAAAGGATGCCACGAACCATTCTCCAAAACATAGTTATCGCTCCTTACTTAAACCTGTTCTTTTCATTTTCCAGATCGATTGTCCCTATTATCATAGAACCGCTCCTCAGAGTATATGCCAGCGGAACCGGATTGCAGCCTCCCTTAAAGCCGATGGTGGATATATTCATCACCACGTCGCAGAGTCGGCAGATAACCTGATTCTTCCGCTCGTAGTATCCGGTTGCGCCGCAGATGTCGCAGGCATCAAGCCCCACTCCGTAGGTCACTGCGTTTTTCTTGATCACGATAAAACGTACTTCAATACCGTCCTGTGTGGTATACGCAAAGCGGTGCAGGTGTCCATCCTCAATCTGGGTGATTGGAATGAGCAACTCTTCATCCATTATGGTCATTGGCTCTGCTGGCGAAAGCACAACCCCACGCTCAATATAGCTCTTAACAAAGGTCAAGAGGAAAACCGAAAGCATAAAACCCGCAACAACAGTCAGGCACTGACGCCGGTTCACCCTGCGGAAAAACCGGAGCTTCCGGCGTTCCGCAGGGTTATTGCAGACTGGCAGAGGCTTGAAGCTCCCGGCAAAAACCACCAGGGGCAACAAGACGCTCAGTGCCATAAGCAGGTAAAAAAAGACAAAATTGTAGGTGGACGCCGCAACAATGAGCCTGAAGAGCCAGCGAATCATGGGGATGAGACGCCGAGCAAGCAGGAACTGTACTATAGAAGTCAGTTGGTTACAGATATTGACCAGCATGGCAGCAGTAAGAATCCAGCGCAAAAGCGACGCTGGCATAGTCCTGCCAGTTGTATACAACGCCAGTACCGTAACTACAACCACCACCAGCCCAGCTGCGAAACCAATAAACTTAAAGAGGAAATCAGTTGTAAAGATACTCTCTCCGATCAGGGTAAATTCTGTTGGATAGAGGAAAATCGTAGGCAGGGCATAGAACATCAGTGCCGTCAAGAGAAGGGCGCGTACATAAGCGGGAATAGCGTTGGCGATGGAAGGCCGGTTTCTTAGCAGAGGGAGTTTTCGCAGCACTGTTTGAGGCAAAGCGCCCCACAGGAGAAGGAGATACAGAATGCCGAACACAACGGCAAAGGACAAGACCCAGAGATTAACAAACCCCCGTCCGACCAAGGCGGTAGTCCGGCGCAGTACCGCGAGAACAAGTGCGGCCGCAGCGCCAGCTGCACAGCCCCACAGCGCCAGCCGCCTGTCCTTCGTGTCCGTCTCATCAGCCGCGCCTCCTCCGCGACAAAGTCCGGCAAACAGCAGCGCCGCGAGTATCCCGGTTGTCAGCAAATTTTGTACAACCTCTACAAGGTATCTAAGCATTTCTTCCTTTATTCACCTTATTATAGCCTGCGCAGCATCCTGCGGTAAGCCTGCGCAGCAACCTGCGGTAAGCCTGCGCAGCAACCTGCGGTAAGCCTGCGCAGTACCCTGCGGTAAGCCTGCGCAGTACCCTGCGGTAAGCCTGCGCAGTACCCTGTGCGTGATTCTTTTGGTCAAGTCTATACCTAAAGATAAGGGTTCTACTGCACTCTCCGTAAAGATATGTTCAATCTGTCTGTTCTTCGTATGTACTGCTATTCTCCCCACTTCAATTTAATACTAAACGTTAAAAATTATATTGTTTCAAACCAAATAGCGCTTTACAAGATAGAATACAATATGATAGAATGAATGTGGAAATAGGGTTGTTTCCTCAAACATACTAACAGATGGAGAAATATATGAGTGTTTATGATTTTACGGTCATGGACAATAAGGGAGACACTGTTCCCCTTACTGATTTTTCGGGTAAAGTACTGCTCATTGTCAATACCGCTACCGAGTGCGGCTTTACGCCACAGTACGAAGGGCTGCAACGACTCTATGAAACCTACCATGATAAAGGTTTCGAGATTCTGGACTTCCCCTGTAACCAGTTCGGGAGACAGGCCCCCGGAACAGACAGTGAGATCGAGAAGTTTTGCTGTTCAAAGTTCCACACGAGCTTTCCGCGTTTCGCTAAAATTGAGGTGAACGGCGCACACGTAAGCCCTCTCTATGTATATCTCAAATCTCAGCAAAAAGGCGTCTTAACGCCGAACATCAAGTGGAACTTCACTAAGTTTCTTGTTGACCGGAACGGTAACGTAATAGCGCGTTTCGCCCCTACCGATAAACCAGAGTCTCTAGTAAAAGATATCGAGCGGCTCTTGGGTACGGCATAGAAGGAAGGGGATAGATGGCAAAAGAAGACGAAGGCCAGACGAATGCGCTGGTCATTGATTCGCTGAAACTGGAAAATCAGTTGTGTTTCCCACTTTATGCGGCAGCACGGGAAGTTGTTAAAAAGTACACACCTCTGCTACGGGAGTTTAATTTGACGTACACTCAGTACATCACCATGATGGTACTCTGGGATAAACGTCAAATCGGTGTGAAGGAACTCGGCATGACGCTATTTCTTGATTCGGGAACCCTTACGCCGCTCCTCAAGCGTCTTGAACGTCAGGGGCTTATCTTGCGGATACGTAACAGTAATGACGAGCGCAATGTAACTATCAGCATAACCGAAGCGGGTATGGCGCTCCGTGAGAAGGCGCTGAAGATTCCGAAGTATATAGCGGAGTGTCTGACCTTGAGTGCTGAAGATGCGCAGTCGTTATACACGTTGCTGTACAAGATTCTTTCACAGTCAGAAAGCGACGATGATAGTCAGTCGTACCATTTTTTGAAGGAGACGTATGTATGAAGTACGCGGTTCGTTATTTCTCAAAATCAGGTAACACAGGGAAGGTTGCCCGCGCCATTGCGAGTGCGGTAGGCGTAACGGCGGTTTCGATGGATGCTGCGGAAGCGGAGATTACCAAAGAGACAGATATTCTTTTTCTGGGTGCGGCGGTCTATGCTTTTGGCATTGATGATGTGGTAAAAACGTTTATCTCAAAACTTGATGCTAAGAATGTCAAAAAAGTGGCGGTGTTCAGTACGACAGCGCTTGTGAAGTCTGCACGTCCGCATATAGCTGTTTTGCTTTCCTCCAAAAACATTCCGCTCGCTGATGCGGAGTTTCACTGTAAGGGGGCGTTTACCGTTATGCACAAGGGACGTCCAAATGCGAAGGATTTAGAAAAGGCGGCGGCATTTGCGAAGGAGCTGGTTAAATGAATGTTCCGTTGGCACAACGAGTTTTGTCGATGTAGATATACTCTTTGGTGAAATATGCGGTATACTGGATACATTCTACTTTGGGGCGTTTTCGTGGTGTCAGAGGCTCACATCTTTGTCGCCAGAGTTGCGCCTATGAGGAGCGTAGTGTGAAACGGGAAAACTTGACGCTTGAGGAAAAGGCGTCGCTTTGTTCGGGACAGGATTTCTGGACACTCAAGAGCATTGAGCGTCTGGGGCTGCCATCAATTATGGTAACGGATGGGCCACACGGGCTTCGGAAGCAAATGGCCGGGAGTGATCACCTTGGCATTAACCAGAGTGTGCCGGCGACCTGCTTCCCGCCGGCGTGTGCGACTGCGTCCAGCTTCGACCGGCAGTTGCTGGAAGCTATGGGCGCGGCTATAGGCGAGGAGTGTGTGCAAGAAAATATCGCTGTCATTCTGGGGCCGGGCGCAAACATTAAACGGAGTCCTCTTTGCGGGCGTAACTTCGAGTACTTCAGCGAAGACCCGCTGTTGGCTGGCGAGCTTGCTGGGTATCTCATTAAAGGTGTGCAGAGGAAGGGTGTCGGAACCAGTCTTAAACACTATGCTGCGAACAATCAGGAAAAGGGGCGTATGTCTAACGACTCGGTTGTTGATGAACGCGCACTCCGCGAGATGTATCTTGCCGTATTTGAGCGGGCGATCAAGATTGGCGACCCATGGACCGTGATGTGTTCCTACAATCTCGTCAATGGTACTTACGCTAGCATGAACAAGAAGCTCCTCAGTGATATTTTACGTGATCAATGGGGCTTCAAGGGGTTGGTAATGACGGACTGGGGCGCTGTTACCGACCGTGTTGAGGGTGTAAAGGCGGGGCTTGACCTTGAAATGCCCGGTTCTGGCGGCGTTAACGACGCAAAGATAGTGTCAGCGGTACGCAGCGGTCAGCTTAGTGAGGGCGATCTCGATAAAGTGGCGTTCCGTGTCATTGAGTTAATCGAGAAAGGGGCTGAAACAACGGCAAAAAGCAAGGACTACCGATATGACGTGGATGCACACCATGCGTTGGCGCGGAAAATTGCGGCGGAATCGACGGTACTGCTGAAGAACGATGATGGGATTCTGCCGCTGAAGCCGGGAAAGCGTGTTGCGGTCATTGGTACGTTTGCTAAGACACCGCGCTACCAAGGCGCTGGTTCTAGTAAGATTCACCCCACTCGACTTGACAGCCCCTTTGATGAACTGCTGCGTCTCGGCGTCAATGCTGAGTATGCGGCTGGCTATGGCGAGGGTGGCGTTACGACTGACGCACTCGTCGCTGATGCCGTCGCACTTGCCACTCAGAGCGATGTCGCTGTTGTGTTCGCTGGCCTGCCTGATGAGTATGAGAGCGAAGGCTTTGATCGCGGCGTGATGGATATGCCGGCTGGGCATAACGCCCTCATTGAGGCAGTTACCGCCGTGAATCCCAACACGGTTGTTGTGTTACAGCTTGGTTCGCCGGTAACGTTGCCGTGGAAGGAGCGGGTGAAGGCCATAGTGGTCGCCTACCTTGGCGGGCAGGCTGGTGGCGGCGCTCAGGCGGATGTGCTTACCGGCGTGATAAACCCCAGTGGCAAGCTGGCTGAAACGTGGGCAGCCACCCTTAGTGATACGCCCTGCGCCCAGTGGTTCCCCGGCGCGTATAAAACCACCGAGTACCGTGAGAGCATTTTCGTTGGCTATCGTTACTATGATACCGCTGGTGTTGCTGTCAATTATCCCTTTGGCTACGGGCTTTCATACACAAGCTTTGTGTATTCTGACCTTAAGCTTGACAAAACGAGCGTTAAAGCTGGCGATACGCTCACTGTAACCTTTACCGTAAAGAACACTGGTATACTTGACGGCGCTGAAGTCGTGCAGGTTTACAGTATTGCGCCATCAACATCGGCAATACTCCGCGCGAAGAAGGAACTTCGTGGCTTTGACAAGGTTTTTCTCAAGGCTGGTGAGTCAAAAACCGTCAGTATTACCCTTGATGATCGTAGTTTTGCCTATTACAATGTGCCTAATGACTGTTGGGCGCTTGAATCTGGTGAATATACAGTGTCGGTAGGCGCGTCAAGCGTAAGTTTGCCGCTATCAGCGACAGTACAGGTTGCCGGTGATGGTAAGGAAACCGCCCTTGCCGCGCTGAAAACCATTGCTGCTGACTACTTCGTAGTGGCAAAGGGCGGCATCAGTATAAGTGATGGGGCATTTGCGGCGGTCTTAGGCCGACCGATACCGCTGTCGCAGCGTGCGCCTGACGAACCGTTTACAGTGAACAGCACACTTGGTGAAATCAGGGAGACGCCTGCTGGTGGGCAGCTCTACGCGCAGGTCTTACAGGGCATGGCGGCAATGTTTGGTGGCGGCGGCGTGTCTGATCCATCCATGCAACGCATGGTGGAAGCAATGGTCGGCGATATGCCATTGCGGGCGCTGGCGATGTTCAGCCCGGAGCTGTCGCCAGTAATACTCGATGGCATCATCGCTGGTGCGAATGCAGGGCTGTAAGCTAGGTATTTCTCCGCCGCTGTATGCGGGTGTCAGAGTTTGTCAAGCAATGTTGAGCCATTGTTTGACAAACTCTATTGGCTTTAGGCATGGGAAATAAGGCGGTACAATGGCAAAAGATGGGATGGGCAGGATAAACGCATAGGAATTAGCTGGTTCGTGGAAGCAGGAGGCTCTGAACAGCCTGGCCTGCGCCGGACTCCCAGCGCGTCGCAGCAGTGCAGAGCGCCCTGAACAGCGCCCGCTACCTGCCAATCGGGAATGTCTGGCATCAACAAGACGCCAGACAAACTCTTTACGGGGCGGGTTCTTCAAATCCTGTTATGCGCAGTACCACCTGTCTCCGTTACAACAGCAGCTTCTTTTAGTTTAAAACTCGTGGTCTCTATTTTTTCCTTAATAGCCCGCCGAAGCGGTCATAGTCTCCTCTGTAGTAATACGCAAGGCCCCGGCCGCTATACGCCGTCGCATCATTGGGGTCGAGCCGGAGCGCCTGGGTGTAGTCCGCTATCGCCCGGTCATAGTCCCTTTTGTTGAAATAGGCGTTGCCCCGGCCGCTATACGCCATCGCATCATTGAGGTCGAGCCGGAGCGCCTGGGTGTAGTCCGCTATCGCACGGTCGTAGTCCCCTTTGCCGAAATACGCATTGCCCCGGTTGAGATACACCGCCGTGTCATTCGGGTTGCGCTGTATCATCTTGGTGTACTTTGCTATGTCCTGATCCGCGTCTCCCGTCCCGCTCTGGGCAAAGGCAGCGATCATCGGCATCACCACAAAAACCGCGCATAGCAACATCTTTTTCATTACATTCCTCATGTTATTGTTCTCCTTATGTATATGCTCCTCAATCCTGCCTGTTGGAACCGGTATTATTGAATGTTGTTCCAGTACATCCACCTGCCGCTGTTCCGTCTCGACTGGTTGACAACCCGCTCCTTGCCGGAACGTTTTAACACGCTGTCTCTATCCCCTATCGCCCTCCTTCCACTATGCCTTCTTTCAGTAACCCATGCCCCGCAGGACTTCAAGGTTATGCCGCGCATTGGCGTCATTGGGGTTGAGTTGCAACGCTTTCTCCCAGTCAGCGCGGGCGCGGACGTAGTCCCCTTTCTCGGTATATGCACTGCCCCGGTTGTAATACGCCGACGCATCATTGGGGTCGAGCCGCAACGCCTGGGTGTAGTCCGCTATCGCTCGGTCATAGTCCCCTTTGTCGGCATACGCATTGCCCCGGTTGGAATATGCCACCGCGTAATTGGGGTCGAGCCGCAGCGCCTGGGTGTAGTCCGCTATCGCTCGGTCATAGTCCCCCTTGTCGGCATACGCACTGCCCCGGTTGTAATACACCGCCACATCATTGGGGTCGAGCCGGAGCGCCTGGGTGTAGTCCACTATCGCTCGGTCATAGTCCCCTCTGTAGTAATACGCAAGTCCCCGGTTGGAATACGCCGCCACATCATTGGGGTCGAGCCAGAGCGCCTGGGTGTAGTCCACTATCGCTCGGTCATAGTCCCCTTTTCCAGCATACGCATTGCCCCGGTTGTAATACGCCGCCGCAAGATTCGGGTCGAGCTGCAGCGCCTGGGTGTAGTCCGCTACCGCACGGTCGTAGTCCCCCTTGTTGCCATACACATTACCCCGGTTGTAATACGCCGCCGCAAGATTCGGGTCGAGCCGCAGCGCCTGGGTGTAGTCCGCTATCGCTCGGTCATAGCCCCCCTTGTCGTCATACGCAAGTCCCCGGTTGTTATACGCCGCCACAAGATTCGGGTCGAGCCACAGCGCCTGGGTGTAGTCCGCTACCGCACGGTCGTAGTCCCCCTTGTTGCCATACACATTACCCCGGTTGTAATACGCCGCCGCAGAATTGGGGTCAAGCCGCAATGCCTGGGTGTAGTCCGCTATCGCACGATCGTTGTCCCCCTTGTCCTGATACGCAAGTCCCCGGTTGTTATACGCCGCCGCATCATTGGAGTCGAGCCGCAGCGCCTGGGTGTAGTCCGCTATCGCTCGGTCATAGTCTCCTTTGTCCTTATACGCAATGCCCCGGTTGGAATACACCGCCACATCATTGGAGTCGAGCCGCAGCGCCTGGGTGTAGTCCGCTATCGCTCGGTCATAGTCCCCTTTGTCCTTATACGCATTGCCCCGGTTGTTATACGCCGCCGTGTCATTCGGGTTGCGCTGTATCATCTCGGTGTACTTTGCTATGTCCTGATCCGCGTCTCCCGTCCCGCTCTGGCTCCCGCCTGTTGGAACCGGTGGTATTGCATGTGTTCCGGTACACTCACCTGGCCGCCCGCTTTCTTTCCGGACGGCCTCATTGCTCATTGATTTGGCCGACATCCCTATAGCCTCCTTTCAATACCCCTGTTTTCGCAGGACTTCAAGGTTATTCCTCGCTTGGGCGAGATTGGGATTAAGTTGCAACGCTTTCTCCCAGTCCGCACGGGCGCGGGCATAGTCCCCTCTGTAGTAATACGCATTGCCCCGGTTAGAATACGCCGTCGTATAATTGGGGTCGAGCCGGAGCGCCTGGGTGTAGTCCGCTATCGCTCGGTCGTTGTCCCCTTTGTCGTCATACGCATTGCCCCGGTTGTTATACGCCGTCGCATCATTGGGGTCGAGCCGCAGCGCCTGGGTGTAGTCCGCTATCGCTCGGTCGTTGTCCCCCTTGTTCCTATACGCACTGCCCCGGTTGTTATACGCCGCCGCATCATTGGGGTCGAGCCGCAGCGCCTGGGTGTAGTCCGCTATCGCACGGTCATAGTCCCTTTTGCTGTAATACGCAATGCCCCGGTTGTAATACGCCACCGCATCATTGGGGTCGAGCCGGAGCGCCTGGGTGTAGTCCGCTATCGCACGGTCATAGTCCCCTTTGTCCTTATACGCAAGGCCCCGGTTGAGATACGCCGCCGCATCATTGGGGTCGAGCCGCAGCGCCTGGGTGTAGTCCGCTATCGCTCGGTTATAGTCCCCTTTGTCGGCATACGCAATGCCCCGGTTGTTATACGCCGTCGCATAATTGGGAGCGAGCCGTAACGCCTGGGTGTAGTCCGCTATCGCTCGGTTGTTGTCCCCTTTGTTGCTATACGCAACACCCCGTTCGTTATAGACGCTGGCGTTATCCAGGTCGAGCCGTATGGCCTGGGTGTAGTCCGCTATCGCTCGGTCATATACCGCCTTCTTTTCTTCAGAAACTACGGCGCCGATAGTAGTCACCATGTCAAGTCTGCTGAAATCTTCACTCACGCTAGTTACACGGGACACGCTGGCATACAACGCCCTGCCTCGCAGAGCATACGCCGCACTTAAACCAGAATCCAGTTTCAACGCCTGGGTAAACGCCTCTACCGCCTCGTTAAACCTGCTTTGCGAAGCAAGCTTGATCCCCTCGTCCAGCCAATTCCCCGGGGTCTTCGCCTTTTGCGGCAAGCCCTGGTTGGGACGGGACACTATCCCGCCACCCTTCAGCGCCGTAAGCGTTCTTTGCAGGGCGCTGTCTTCGTTCACGTCAAACCGCACACCGGAAAGCCGCGTCGCCTTCTCCACGCTTACCGCCGTTACCCTGAACCGGTACTGCCCGCCGGTCGGAATGAACTGCCCGGTTATTATTGCCTGCGCTCCGATAAACTTCCCGATCTGCTGCCCGTCTTTGTCGCTCACATCCCCTTGCTCCTGTAGCTGCAGCTGCTGGCGCACATAGGGCAGATTGGTCCGGTCGGCCACTTCCACATCGTTTTCCACAAAGGCGTAGGTCAGTTCTTCCATAATATAGTCGGAAATCTGGTCGGCTTCGGAATCGAAGTTGACGATGGCAATACGCGCCCCTTTGGGCAAATCCTTGCAAATATCCCGCGCAGCGTTTGTTATCACATCGTCCAGTGTGGCCGCGCCCGCAAGAGAACAGAGTAAGGCAAAAACCATTGTCATTGACAAAATCTTTTTCATTATAGCCTCCTTAATAGCCCGCTGAATGAGATTGGACGCTTGTTTTGCCAAGGGTCTCGACCAGTTTCCGCGTTCGCTCATCGTTGCGCACGTCAAGGCGCACAGCGGACTCCCGGGCCGCGCTCTTTACACTGATCAGGGTTACGGCAAACCGGTATTCCGCGCCGGTCAAACGGAACTGGCCAGTAACAACATAATCCACGCCCAGAAACTTGCCGATGGACAGGGCGCTTTCTTCGTCCACCTCCCCGGACATCTGGAAGTTCAGCTCTTGCCGCACTGCGTTGAGGTTCGCCCGGTCAATAACGGATAGGCCTTCGTCAAGCAGCGCGAAGTTAAGCTCTTCCATAAGGTAATCGGAAAGATTGGCGGATTCGGACGCGAACTCAACGACTGCGATTTTCGTGTTTTGAGGTGTCTTGGCCCGGATAGCCGAAGCTGTTTGCGCCACAGCCTGGTCCAGGCTTACGGCTGCCGGCACTGTAGCGACAGAGGCCGCCTCCGTATTCCCTGCCCGCTGTGGGGGCGTTGCCGCACACGCGGACAAGAGCGCTACCGCAAGCAACGCTATGAATGTACGTGGAATGTTCTTCCTGTTCATCTCTTTCATTCTCTTCTCCTCCTAAGTTTTTCGTGTTCTGTAACCTGTTCGTAAAACCGCCACGGCACTATGTGCCACTCACACGCGTGCCTATGTGCCACTCACACCAATACGTGTGAAATGCTTCTATCCAATCGTGAGTGGCCGATCAAACACGGTCATGCGGGGTTTCTTTAAGAGGGTGCTACCATCCGTGAACTGCGTGGTTATTTCCAGATGATATGTTCCCGCCACAAGCGCGGGGATGATCACCAAAAGATGCGCGTTCTGGTTCTCCACAATGTCCGCTTCTTCCACCTTCACCCGTTCCTGTGTACCCAGGTTCACGAAGTACACGCCACAGGTTGCGTCCTTCCCTACAATCTTGAGCTTGCTGCCCGCGATTTTCGCGTTTCGGCCAGGGGTCAGGACGTTGTTGACGCTACCGGTGCGTATGTCGGTTACTTGGGCGATAAAGAAGGCGGTCTCCGCCTTGCCCATAATGCTCACGTTCACAGCGTCCAGGTCCCGGCGCAGTTCCACACCCTGGTGGAATTCAGCCAGAACAGTGTGCTTTTCCGGGTCAAAGCCTTCGGTGGGGCTGTTGAATATGCCCTTAATGTGCATGGAGGCCGCGTACCAGCCGGTATTGACGGAGAAGCCGTCGCAGAGGCGGTAACCCATCTCCTTGTGGAAAAGCTCCACCGCGTGTTCCATGGCGGACGCGTTGATGTCCGCGCCGCCCCGCGTCACAGCTGACTCGCAAATGTCCCTGACTGAGAGGGTCCGCTCCGCGCTGACCCGTGCGACAAGGTCGTTTTCGTCTTCGGTCAGCAGGTTGTCGTACAGCCATGCTTTGATCGTGTGCAGTACTGCCATGTGTTCGTTACTCCTCTGAGGTAGTTCCAGAATCTGACATATTGGAACTGACTTCTTTGTATAAGAATTGATATGGTAAATGTGAAGAATTAAAGCGTGCGACTACTTGACACGCTGTGTGTTTAAGAGAGTATAATGGGAGCCGGGAGCCGGGAGCCAGAGGAAGATAAACGGTAAGCAGGCAGATGTTCAATGGACATCTGGCGTTTCATCAAGTCCATACAAAAGATTATAGCGGGCTGTAAAAAGAATGTCAAGCTGTTTTAGATGATTTCTGGAGAAAATTCTTTTTCCCGGAGTAAGAGGACATAGGATACGGGCAAAGCTTGAACTGACAGACGAGGCGCCACACACCCACAACAAACTGGCTGATTCTTATGCGTTTATCCTGATGGGATTAGAAACTTTTGTTGACATTGAGCTAAAGATAGCTTAGTATACAAGTTCATACCCGTGCAGTGCGGGGAATCAATGCCTGTGGACATGAAGCGTCGGCTTTTGGTGATAAGGGTGAAGCTATCGTGGGAAGCAGAAACCTTGTAGCTTGAGTTGATTGTTCAGCTCAAGCTACAATACCCTGCCTTTAGGCATGGGTATTGACCAATAGCGTTACCGCTAAATGTCTAAGCAGACAACTGACTGACAAGGAGTGCAGTATGAACATTGACGTTAAGGCCGTTCATTTCACCATGCAGGAAGATACCAAAGCGTATCTTGATCGCAAAATCAACCGCATACCCAATGCCGAGAATATGATTGTCGATCTCCTGTTCACCTTCACGAAAAACAAGGATTATGCGGCGGAAGCAACCGTTAACTTCCGCTGGGGCGTATCGATCCATGTCAAGGAGACCGACTTTGACCTGCGGGTAGTGGTCGATAAGATGATCGACAAGCTAGAAGCCAAGATCATCAAGGAAAAAGAAAAGGTTAAAGAGAAACGTTAGCGCGTGAAGCCTGTGTAAAACGCCGCGTTCTCTGCTTTCAGCCCCTTGTCTTATGGCGAGGGGCTTTGTTTATATTGCTTATACTGTTATACTCTCCCCATGTTTAGTGATTGCATTATCATGGCTGGCGGTTCAGGAACGCGGCTCTGGCCTGCCAGCAATGCGGCAAAGCCCAAGCAGTTCCTGACGTACCGCTCTAAAGACAGTGAGAATACGCCATCGGGCTGTGCCTTTGATCAAACCTTTTTCGCAAGCGCCATTGAACGCGGCCTCGCCGTACTTGCGACGGATGGGCGACTCATCATCATAGCCGCCGAGTCTTACACGCCGCTTGTTCTGGCCGAGTGTGAGCGCTTTGGCGAAGAAGCGCGGCGACGCATGGTATTGATACCGGAGCCGGAGGCAAAGAACACGGCGGCAGCCATTGCCTGTGGTGTCAAATATGCTGCAATGGATGGAGACCGCGCTATTCTTGTGCTGACCAGTGACCACATCATCGCGCCACTTGAGGTGTTTAAGGTAAATGCCGCCGCGGCATATAAAACTGCGCTGAATCAGGACGCGTTGGTGGTTTTTGGCATACCACCTAGTAGGCCGGAAACCGCTTATGGGTATATTGAGGTCGCGGAGCGTCTGGGCGGCGCCTTCAAGGTTGCCTCGTTTCGGGAAAAGCCGGATAAACTAACCGCAGAGCGTTTTCTGGAGGCGGGCTGCTTCTATTGGAACTCCGGTATGTTCGCATTTACTTCCAGTTTCATGCTTGGGGAATTCGCCCGTCTTGCGCCTGATGTGTTTATGTCCTTTGATAGGTTGTCGCCCCTATCTGCCAGCGCCTACACAACCAAGAGCGGCCTACAGATACTCGGCGCGTGGGCTGGCCTTGCCGATGCCTACCATGAAAGCAAGCGTGTTTCCTTTGACTATGCGATTGCCGAGCGATGTGTGCGCACCTTTATGGTCGCGGCAGATTTCGCATGGCGCGATATTGGAAGCTGGGACGAATACGCGCCACTTGCAGGAAGCAGCGAGGTTGAGGTGTATGAGGCGGGTGCGGAATCCTGTTTTGTTGATGCCGACATACCAGTCGCACTCTGTGGCGTTAAAGACCTCATCGTGGTGGCGCGTTCAGGGAAAGACGGCGGTGCGCCTTCAGTACTGGTTGCTCGAAAGGGTGAAACCCAACGGATTCGAGAGATCGTGGAGCAAATCCGCGACGCGGGAAGAACGGAACTGCTTTAGATAAAATTTTTCGGACTTCGGTCTTCCTGCAAGTTGCTTATTTTTCCAATCGCGTAGCTGGCAAAGAACGAAATCATAATGTCCAGAAACGTTCCTATAGAGATAAGGAAAAATGCGAGCGGTTTGAGGACAAGATAGCCTGATATCGTAACATCGTCGCCGAAGTTCTGGCAAAGTACTGCGAGGGCGATATACGCGCCACTTCCTGGATAGCGGGCAAGGCAAAACGAAAGGAAGAGTGCGTTTAACCCTATCGAGATCACAACCGAGCGCGGTATCTCCAGACTGGAATATGATTTGATGATCACCATGAACGCAACTGCGGCGACCATAGCGCTGCCTGCCCTGCCAAAAGTGGTAAAAAGCGGCGCGGTAACCGCGATGCTTCTCCTACGGATGCCCAGATTCTCTTTGGCGTGCTGTATGAGTACCGACAGGGTAAAGTTAATATCGCCGGAGAAAAACGCGGTCAAGACTGGCCCCAGAGAACTGTATACAGCACTGAAAGAAAATTGCTTCCCTCCAATGCAGTAGAGAAACATCGGCAAGAGAACAAAACCTATAACCGTGCTTAGGACACTCAGCAGGGAGATGAGCGCCAGAAACCGGCTGTCCTGAAGAATGTTGTAGTAGCGGACAGCCCAGTAAGCGCTTAGGACGATGATAACCAGTCCCAGAATCTCGGAGAAGAAGATACCTATATAATAGAAGATTCTTGAAAGGGAATCTACCAGACTGATGATTGACTTGGAAAAGCTGCGATCATAGGAAAGCCCCATGCCCACAAAGAACGCGAAAACACAGACCGGAAGAAGGTATATCCCATCACTTACCAGCGCAGAGAACATATTAGCAGGAAACAACAAGTTGATGCTTTCTTTCAAATTGAGTGCAATAGTCTCGACATCTTCTCCGTTTAGAACAGGTATTCTAATAGAAGGAAAAAATGAGATTACCAGAAGCCCGATTCCGATAACAAAGACTGAGCTTCCAAGCATTACCAGTATGGAACGGAAGACCAATGGCCAGAAAGAACCAGTTTGCCGAAGCTCATAGACCGCGATAGTCAAAGAGAAGAAAATGATAGGCACTACTGTGTAGCGTCCAATCTTGATGGCTAAGTCCGAGAGCCACACCAAGATATCAAGGAGCTGCTGATTCTCGGAAGGCATAAATCTACCCAGCAGGAGACCCAGTATAGAACCCATTAAGAGCTTGAACCAGACTTTCATGGTTTAAGCATACTTTATCAAGAATCGTGTGGCAAGGCATAAGTGGAGAGCTTTGGCAGAGAGTAGATTTTTTTTGAGGGGTGATTTTTTTTTGAAGAAAGTGGATTTTTTTAAAGAAAGTGCTTGACGGAATTATTTAAGAGTAGTAGATTAACGACAGATGAAACGAGCGGCGCTGT
>JAIRYV010000090.1 GCA_031267685.1 Treponema sp. | reverse complement strand
CTCCTAGAGCAGGCGCTATAGCTCCTAGAGCAGGCGCTATAGCTCCTAGAGCAGGCGCTATAGCTCCTAGAGCAGGCGCTATAGCTCCTAGAGCAGGCGCTATAGCTCCTAGAGCAGGGGCTATAGCTCCTAGAGCAGGCGCTATAGCTTTTGAACCACCATTGAAAGTTGGTTTTAGGAGAAAAGCCTCAGCATGAAATCGATTTCTACACGAACCCGTTTAAGGAACGAAATGTCCATTGACAGGGGCATGGATGGCGGCACTTTGCCGGCACGGTCGGGGAAATGCGCCCAGAGATAATCACAGGCGAGAAGCAGGGGTTCCAGTTCTTCAGGCGAAGCAGCCCGGTCTCCACAGAGCATGGCTTTCAGGCTATGGAGCATGGCTACCTCGTTCTGGATAAAGCTGCTTATGGAGGAGGCTTCGATATGTGGGGAAAGGGACGGCGCGACAGAAGATGGCGAAGCCTTCTGCAAAAGTGCAAGCGCCGCTTGCATAGATAGGGTCTTCAGTCCCAGCGACAATCCGGGGCCTTCAATGTCATACAAACGCGCTTCGCCGGAGAACTCATCCTCAAAAAGGTTACGATAGGTGTTCAGCGCGGGATCACTTCGCGTTGGAAGACCTGACTTTGAGCAGGCTATAAAGGTTCCGGCACGAAACGCGGCGGCTGCGTTGATCGGGCTGTTCAGGCGGCTCTGTCGGCGCAGAAGTTCCCGATGGCTGGGCGTATCACGGGCGTGGTAATGGTCAAGGGTGAAGGAAAAATCTAGGCCAGCCACAATAAGCGGCCCTGTGCTTACACGCAGCGCTATAGCTGTCGCGCTTAAACCAACGGAACCCAATGGTGGGAAGGTTTCCGGCATGAGTCCTGCTGCTTTGAGCCGTGTAAAAAACCTCAGCGGCGTCCATTCAGTGGCAAAGAGTGCGAGTTCGCTACCAAGTGTGTCCTTTGTCGCAGGAAGGGCTGAAAGGTCCATGGCAAGTGGCGCATTCCAGCCGCCAAGTCCAACAAAATCACGCAGGTTCCAGTGCTGACTCTCCAGCGCAACCACCAGATCAGGCGGTATATCTCGCGCCCGTAACGCGCCCAGACTCGTGTCCACGCACACGATGCGGAATGGCCGCGTTTCCCGCGCATGAACCGCAGGATCAGGCGCGAGCCTGTCTAACACCGGGTCCAGCGAAGGGCCAGCGCCCAGCACGAGTACCGGCGCAGCGCCGAAACGAGTGGCAATGGCATCAAAGCTAAGTGAATGGGCAAGGAACGGGAGATTGCGAATCGCATTTCTGATATACAGCCGCCCCAGCCGCGTCAGCGTCATAGCGTTACTCAGGTCTGTGAGTAAGTCCCGCCTCAGCGCAACGACCAGTTCCTCGTATAAAGCGGGAAAAAGCTGCCAGCCGACAGTAAGACGCAGCGTGTGCACGCACTGAAATGCGCGGCTTCCCCAGCGTTTTTTAACAAAGGCGCGTAAGGGCGCCACGCCACATCCTGCAAACACAAGACAAACGCGGGAATCGTGAAGCGCTCCGAGCGCCTCATGCGCCAGTGCAAAGAGCTGTTCGTCAGCCTCCACACAGAGAATCGCCGAGTCCGCGTCAAGCCGCTCAAGCAGACTTGCAAGCCCATACGCATACAGCGGCGACGGACAGACATACAGGGTCTTACCCGAAACAGATAGCGACGCCACCAGTCGTTCTGCCTGAGCAATCGGGTCTATACGTGAAAGAAGCGTTTTGTTTTTGTAAAAGACAGAAAAGCCCCGGCGGGCAGGAAGCTGCCGGGGCGCGTCTTCACTGAAAGTATTCGAAGTAAGCGTCGGAGAATCGATCATCGAGCCTATCGCTGGCCAAAAAGGAGGAACGCAGCGCCTGATTCATAGTGTTGCTAATCCAGTAGGAGGAATATGATGACTCAATCGCCTCAATACTGGTTGAATCCAACGTGGTCTCTGACACCGGGTACAAAATCGCCACATACGTTCCAATAACAATGGGCCGGGAAGGAGCAGCCACTGGTGTTGAGAACGCGGTCTGCCAGAAATTCTGGTCAGAGACAACTATCCCAGCGATAGAAGCAGCGTCGGACAACGACGAAAGCGTGGTAAACAAACCCACGTCGCCATAATTAAGCGGCACGGGTCCAAAGCTTGTCTTTTCAAGTTCAACCGCAGCGATCGCCTCATCAAAGCCCAGGGTATTGATCGATGTGGCAAGCTCATTGGCGCGATCAACGTACCAGTCTTCAATACGGCCACGCTCAAAATCCATCATGTAGAGACGTACCCGCGCATTGAGCGTGGTATCAGCCATGTCTGGCGCACGCGGCTCGTCCTCAGCACGGAAAAACGCCCAGCCAGAAGAAAGCCTGATGAGCGGACTTAGTTCACCACTGGAAAGACTGAGCAGGGTTTCCCGATCCACCTCGTTGGGGATAATACTCATAAGCTCATAAGCCATCTTGATCCCCATATCCCCGCCAGTTTCAGCGTAACTGTCCTGCGAATAGTTCTTTGCTGCATCCTCAAAGGCAGCGGTTCCGTCCCGAACTGTGGTCAGAATCTGATTAGCTTCTCGTTCACTGGACATAATCGTGATTTGTGAAAGATGCGTAACACGGAAGAGCGCAGTGTTTGCTGTAACATACGCGGTAAGCTCGGTTTCTGGATAGTCGTATAACGAAAAGAGCGCCATATCAAAGGAGCGCTGCGGAGAAGCCATCTGGCTCATAAAGGCCGCTTCGTTTGAAGATACTGGCAATGCATTCGCCATGTCGTTTGTATACCGCGTTTCAGCAAGGCTGTCCTGAACCTCACGGAACAATGCCCGCTGACTCATACTATCCAGCTGGCGATATTTGAGACTGGAGAAGCGTCCGTTTTCTTGAAACTGAGGAAGCTGGGCTATCTCCCGATTGACCACATCCGCTGGCGCGACATAGCCGGCTCTTTTCATCTCCTCAAGTTTTGCCACATGAATCACCGTGTCCTCAAACGCGCTCCGCCACATCTGATACGTCAGGAAGATGTTACTAGCATCATAGCTGTCGCCATAGTAGTAACGGTACAGTTCCTCATACCCCTGCACTTGCTGTGCAAAGTAGTTCCCCGGAACCAGTGTGATGGGGGCCTTGTTGTATGAACCGAACACCAATTCAGTGCCAACGTTGTTCACGCCCGGAATGGCCGGAACCAGCACAAATGCGACAATTACGATAAACAGAATCACCAATGTGCCGATAAACATGAACGGACGTTCCTTGAGCCGGCGTTTCCAATCCGCAAGCGTAGAATTCTCATCTTTAACCACTGATCTTTTTGCTTTACCTTTTACTTCATCTTTTTGTTTGTTATTTGCTTTGAAAGCCATAGTGTACCTCTGCATTCACCTTAGCATGAATGCGCATTTGAATCAATATGTCTGCTGAGAGTTAATGCCCTTTGTTGTTTGTCAGGATAAACGCATAGGAATACAATGACCACGAAACACACGAATCTTCACGTAGGCCAAACTCTTGCGTATAGGAGCAGCTTCCGCGCCACCCCATTGCCTCGACCATAATTGCCGCCCCTACTTAACCACATTACGTATCTTGTCGCCATGAGCGCCGATAACTTCCTGCTTAAGGGGGTGAACCATCAAATCCATCCCCTCAAGAGGCAGCGCACCCAGGAGTACATCTTCCTCGCCGGGAAGAACCACCGCTTTACAGGGGGTATTGCGGTTTTTCCAATAAACCCTCACCGGCTCCGTTACCTGGCTGAAAACCGTTCCGCCTCCAGCAACAGTGGTCTCACTGGTCTCCTCCACCCGCAGCCCCAGGTTCTGGCGGGTCTCCTCGTTGATGATCAAGGTCCACGCGCCCGTATCCACTACCGCGTTGACCTTGAGCC
>JAIRYV010000019.1 GCA_031267685.1 Treponema sp. | reverse complement strand
CCTCAGTCCTAGAGGAACTAACACCTCAGTCCTAGAGGAACTAACACCTCAGTCCTAGAGGAACTAACACCTCAGTCCTAGAGGAACTAACACCTCAGTCCTAGAGGAACTAACACCTGACCTTTGGCGGGTTAATACATGGGGCCACGGTATTGCAGAACACCGAGACGCTCAAGGCGTTGCTGGTGCGCTGGCAGGCGGCGGGTAAAAGAATCGAAATCTTTCGCGGCGGAGGGCGTCCAAACCGTTTCGGCAAGAGCACAGAGACGAGGAAAGATCATATACTCAGCAATTTTGCCAGCATAAATCAGTTCCGACCAGAGGTTCGCCTGTCCACCTAGTACCCGTGCGGCTACGTCGGCAGGCATATCAGGGTTGACGGGGTTCATGTGGTAGACCTGATGTATTGTGGATACGCCAAGCTGACCGGGTTCCTCTGGGTCTTTGCGGTACTTGTAGTCAAAGTAACAGCCTTCGCTGTTCGGGGTCATAATCACATCATGCCCCAGTCGGCTCGCCTCAATGCCGCCTTTAGTGCCGCGCCATGACATTACCACAACTTCTTTCGGCAGGGGGTACTGCGGGGAATCCTCCAGCACCTCATCCCAGCCAATGGCGATCTTGCCATGTTTAGCGAGCATCTGCACCAGCTGTACCGTGATCCAGCTCTGGAGTT
Organism: Treponema sp.; assembly: GCA_031267685.1. GTDB lineage: Bacteria > Spirochaetota > Spirochaetia > Treponematales > Breznakiellaceae > JAIRMT01. The sequence goes on along the minus strand of JAIRYV010000019.1, from coordinate 38,287 downwards.
CGCGGGGGCTTTTTAGACTGGTCTCAGCAAGCCGTCTCTGGCACTTGGGGCATTTCTGCCAATGATTGTACAATACCTCATCACCGCCGATATGGACGTATTTCGAGGGGAAGAGGCTGGCAAGGGTATTAAACACTGCGTCGCCCAAATCGAATATGTCGTCATTGCCCGCGCAAAGCACTTCCTCAAAAATGCCGAAGCGATCCTCCACGCGGTACGGGCCGCCGCTGCAGCCCAGACCCGGATAGGCTGCAAGTATCGCGTTGGCGTGGCCGGGCAGGTCTACCTCTGGCACGATTTCGATATGACGTGTTGCAGCATAGGCGACAAGATCGCGGATTTCGTCCTCAGTATAGAAACCGCCGATGTAACGCGCGTCGCGGGGCTGATGACGGACGCTTAATTTCCGCGAGCCAATCTCGGTGAGTAGGGGATACTCTTTCACTGGAAGTCGCCAGCCCTGATCGTCGGTGAGGTGCCAGTGGAAGCGGTTGATATGGTGTAGAGACAGGGTGTCAATGAGCTTCTTGGTGAAGTCAATCGAATAAAAATAACGAGATGTGTCCAGCATGAAACCGCGCCACAGGAAACGAGGAGCATCGTCAATGTCGACGCAGGGGATAGATACCGCGCCAGTGTCAGCGCCTAAAAGAATGAGCTGACGCAGGCTCTGTAAGCCATGATACGCGCCAGTACCAGTGGCTGCTGTCAGCGCTATTTTTTGCGGTGTGATACTCAGCCGATAAGCTTCAGGCGCCAGACCCGTATCCTGGCGACACTCGATAAGCGCGCTTGCGCTCAGACGGCCGAGCGCGGCGATTTGTTCGTTGAACACCGCTATCTCATTCTTGAATACCGTATCGCCGTTTGCGGAGGGACATTCCGCGCATTGAAAATACCCATCCTTATAATGGATAGAAACTGGTTGTGGAATCAGATTTAACTCACTCATAAGATTTAACTCCGTTAATGAAAATTTGATTATGGATATGATTATGGATAAAGGAAAAGATTTATCTGGTCCATAAGCTCATCGTAAGTTTCGACACAGGCAAGGTCGCTGCAGGATTCTCTTATGGAAGCTGGCGACCTGAAAAGACAGCCCGCGTTTGCCTCACGGATCATAGCGAGGTCGTTAAATGAATCGCCAGCAGCGAATACTTCGATATTTAGTGATGAGAATGCCTGTACTGCTTTTTTCTTACCGTCGCGCTGACGGACCCGATAGCCGATAATACTACCATCAGGGGCGGTTACGAGGCTGTTGCAGAACAGGGTCGGGAAATCCAGCTTTGCCATCAGGGGCATGGCGAAATCCACATAGGTATCGGACAAAATAATGAACTGGGTTTTTTGTCTAAGACTTCGGGTAAAGGCCGCCGCGCCTTCAAGTGGCTCCAGCGTACTAGCGACTTTCCGAATATCGGGCAGTTTTAGGGCGTGTTGTTCCAATAGGGCGATGCGGAAGCGCATCAGCTTATCATAATCAGGCTCATCGCGGGTGGTTCGGCGGAATTCAGGAATTCCGGTAGATTCGGCAAACGCGATCCAGATTTCAGGAACCAGCACTCCTTCAAGATCAAGACATACTAAACGCATTGTAATTCCTTCGGAAACGTCGCTAACGTGCTTGGCGGCGGTTTCCTCTAAGCTATAGTGTTGTCAGAAACCCCTATGCCTCAAGACATGGGCTTGTAGCTTGGGCTGATTGTTCAGCTTGCTCCACAAGTTTTCTGCTTCTTCCTTGTGAACTGCGCCCTGCGCACCGGTTCAGAGCCACCATGCCCACAGACGTGATTCCCCGCTCTACGCGAGTACAAGATTCTATACTAAGCTAAACTATCTTTATCTCAATGTCAACAAGCGGTTTCCCGTCCCTTCTTTTGCCGTTGTGCCGCTTTCCCATGCCATGGGCTTTACGGCGGTTTTGATAAAAAAGAGGCCAACCCGCTGGCTGGCCTCTTTTTTTATTGCTGTTTACTCTTTGGATGGCGTTCTGCCAACCCTGACTTTCCGCCGTTTGCTGGAAGTGCCTTCAGACGGCGTTTCTCTGCTCGTATCGGTATCGCCTCCTGTGGATTCCATCAAACCACGCTTCGACACTGCCGGTTCCGGGGTGTCAGACACCGTCGGCGTTGCGGGTTCAGCAACTACTTCCACTACGGGTTTGACCGCTGATGGTCGCCCACGACCACGCTTCGGCACTGCGGGTTCCGGAACCTCGACCGCTACTGGCGCTGCGGGTTCGGCAACTACTTCCACTACGGGCTTGGCCACTGGTGGTCGCCCACGACCACGCTTCGGCATTTCCACCTCAAGTGGTATAGCAGGAACCGGCACACGCTTGCGCCGTTTCAATGCGGTTGCTACTTCAGCCACGCTAATTATACTCGCATGTCTGATGACTGCCTGAGCGCCGGCAAGGCGGGCAATCGGAACACGGAAGGGCGAACAGGACACATAGCTCAGACCAGCACGGTAGCAGAAGTCAATCGTAGCAGGATCGCCGCCATGCTCCCCACAAATACCGATGCCCAGGCCAGGGTTAACACTCCGGCCTTTCTCAACCGCGTTCTGAATAAGCTGGCCAACGCCCAGCTCGTCAATGGACTTGAAGGGATCAACATCGAGTACCTTTTTCTCAAGGTAGGACGGCAGGAACGAGCCAATGTCATCACGGCTGAACCCTAATGTCATTTGAGTAAGGTCATTGGTACCAAAGCTGAAGAAATCAGCATATTTGGCAATCCGGTCAGCAACCAGAGTCGCTCTCGGCACTTCGATCATGGTACCAATTTTGATGTGTAATTTTACACCAGCGTTTTCAAGGACCCGCTTCACAATTGCTTCAGACCGGGGGCGGATCAGGGCGAGTTCCCGCTCATCGCCAACGATGGGGATCATGATTTCCGGCGTTACCGGAATTTTTTTCTTAGCACAATCTGCGGCGGCACTGGCAATTGCCTCAACCTGCATATCATAGATTTCAGGATATGTTACCGCGAGCCGACAACCACGGTGACCGAGCATGGGGTTTGCCTCATGCAGTTTATCGATCTTGGGCTGGAGTAGTTTAGGATGCATGCCAAGCTGTTTGGCAAGTTCCGCGACTTCTTCCTTCGTATGGGGAACGAATTCGTGGAGCGGCGGGTCTAAGAGGCGTATAATAACCGGCCGGCCCTCCATTGCCTTGAAGATACCGAAGAAATCTTTCTGCTGGAGCGGAAGTATTTTCTTCAGCGCCTCTTTTCGTTCTTCCTCAGAGTCCGCCACAATCATGGCGCGGAAGTGAAGAAGTTTATCCTCATCAAAGAACATGTGTTCTGTACGGCAAAGGCCAACGCCCTGAGCGCCGAACTCAAACGCGCGTTTAGCGTCAATCGGCTGATCCGCGTTAGTCCGCACATCAAAGCCCTTCACTTTTCCCCGTACTGATTTGGCACGAATATCATCGCACCATGAAAGGAAGGTTTGTACATCACTGGAAATCTCCGGCTTAACCAGCGGGAGCGCGCCGTCATACACCTCGCCGGTTGACCCGTCAATAGTGATCCATTCGCCCTCTTTATAATTCTTGCCGCCGATATCAACCTTTTTTCCCTGCACGGTAACGCCTTTGGCTCCGGCCACACATGGCACGCCCATGCCGCGTGCGACGACCGCCGCGTGGCTGGTCATGCCGCCAGTGGAGGTGAGGATTCCCTGGGAAATCACCATGCCGCTGATGTCTTCAGGACTGGTCTGTTCGCGTACCAACAGCACTTTCTTTCCCTGTTTGTGCCATTCCTCGGCGTCTTTGGCGGAAAACACGATCTGTCCAGCCGCCGCACCCGGGGATGCGGCTAATCCTTTGCTTAAGGATTTAGCGGTTTTAAGGGCTTTTGGTTCGATCATGGGGTGGAAAATCTGGTCAAGGAGTTCCGGCGTAACACGAGTGATCGCAGTTTTTTTGTTGATAAGCCCCTCTTTAACCATATCAATGGCGCATTTTACCGCTGACATGCCGGTACGCTTGCCGTTTCTGGTTTGTAGGAGGAAAAGTTTCCCCTGCTGAACCGTGAATTCCATATCCTGCATATCATGGAAATGTTTTTCAAGCCGGTTTTTTATCTTTACCAGTTGGTCGTAAAGTGCTTTATTTTCCCGTTCCAGCGTGGAAAGTTTCTCCGGCGTTCTGACGCCAGCTACCACATCCTCGCCCTGGGCGTTCATCAGGTATTCACCATAGAACACTCTTTCGCCCGTTGATGGATCGCGACTGAAACATACGCCGGTTCCCGAATCTTCGCCAAAATTCCCAAACACCATGGACTGAATGTTTACTGCGGTTCCCTTAAGATCGTCCTCTTTAATACCGTTAAACTGGCGGTATTTAATGGCACGCTCATTCATCCACGAGCCAAACACCGCGCCAATCGCACCCCAGAGCTGATCGAGCGGGTCCTGCGGGAAATCTTTACCTGTATTGCCTTTAACGATTTTCTTGTATGTAGCAACCAGTTCTTCCAGGTCGCCCTCATTCAAATCGGTGTCAAGACGAGCGCCCTTCGCCTTTTTTATAGCGCTAAGCGCGCTCTCGAATTCCTCGCTGGGTATATGCATGACCACATCACCATACATCTGGATAAAACGGCGATAAGCGTCCCACGCAAAACGGGGTTTGCCTGTCTTTTCCGCAAGTCCACGTACTGCTTTGTCATTCATGCCCAGATTGAGAATGGTATCCATCATACCAGGCATGGAAATTGCCGCACCGGAACGCACCGATACCAGAAGTGGATCGTCGCTATCGCCCAGGCGTTTACCCATAAGCTTTTCGAGCCTTTTGAGATTTTTTCCCACATCCTCTTTAAGCCCCTCTGGGTACTTTTCATGGTTTGCGTAATACGCTCCGCAAACTTCCGTTGAAATGGTGAATCCTGGAGGCACGGGAATTCCAAGATTGGTCATTTCGGCCAATCCAATACCCTTGCCACCAAGAATGTCCCGCATACTTCCGTCGCCCTCCGCAGCGCCATCGCCGAAGAAGTAAACATTTTTCTGCTTTACCATTGAAACCTCCACAAAATCTTTTGTTCGATCTTTATTTTTTGATTCTACAATGAAGTAATAAAGAAAGGGAAGAGGGTTTTCACTTCTTTTTATATTTTTTCTTCCCATACTCTTTACTAAATCAAAGGATTGAGTATGATAGTTACATGAAGCACAATCTTTTTAAAATCCTATGTTTTTGTATCGTCGGCTGGACTATGAACGCTTCGCCCGTAGCTCAATCACCCCTTACCGTTTACGCGCTGAAAGGCCCGTCTGGCGTTGGTCTTATCCAGCTCTTTGAGAATCCACCAAGCACTCCTGCGTTTGCCATTAAAGTCGAGGCGCTGGCGCAGGCTGACCTTATGGCAGCACGTTTTATCAGCGGCGAGGCAAAAATCGGTATATTGCCGCCAAACGTCGCGGCAAAGATCGCCGCCAGCGGGAAACACATACAGGTCGCGGCCGTCTTGGGAACCGGTATGCTGAGTCTCATCACCTCAGACCCCAGTGTGCAAAGCCTCGAAGACCTGCGCGGGAAAACCGTGGAAATCGCAGGACAAGGCGCAACACCTGATTATGTGTTCCGTCGAATTCTTTTAGCTAAAGGAATGAATCCCGATCATGACCTGAGTTTATCATACAGCCTCGCCACCGCTGAAATAGCCCAGTCACTCATCGCCAGCAGGGTTTCCATCGCATTACTGCCAGAGCCTTTTACTACTATGGCGCGTTCTGGTAACAGCGCATTGCGGCTCATTGGTGATATTCAGAACGAATGGGCGAGCATTGAAGGCAGCGGGAATTATCCCATGACCGTGCTTGTAGTGGACGCTGATTTCGCTGCCACGCAAAGGGAAGCAATGGCTGATATATTGAGGGCCTGCAAAGCTTCTATAGAATGGGTAGGCGCAAATCCAGCTGAGGCTGGCATATTGGTGGAAAAACACGAGCTTGGAATCCGTGCGCCTGTAGTGCAGGCCGCTATACCGCACAGTAATTACGTGTTTATTCCTGCGCTTGAGGCGCGTCCCGCACTGGAAAGTCTTTTCAAGGTGTTTTTAGAATTCGCCCCCGCCTCTATTGGTGGCACTCTTCCCGCTGATGCGTTTTACTATCGTTAGAAAAAACATCGTCTGGATCAGTATCGGTATAGCAGCCCTGCTAGTCGCATGGGCAACAGGAGCTACTATCACCGGCAGTGAAATCCTTTTTCCCACACCCGTATCTGTGATCAAGCGCTTTTTTGCGCTGGCGCACAGTGCGCGTTTTTTTCAGGCTCTGTTCCACAGCTTCCTGCGGGTACTCCTAGGCATGGCTATTTCCGCGCCACTTGGCATTGCAGTGGGAGTTATCGCGGGACTTGACACACGCGCAGCTTCTTTTTTTCAGCCATTGTTCACGCTGGTTTCCGCAACGCCAGTCATGTCCGTAATCCTTATCGCTTTTTTGCTTATGGGTGCTGACCGGACGCCGATTTTCACCGCGTTTCTCATGGTGTTTCCGGTTATGGCTGCCAATACGCTTGAGGGAATACGCTCGGTTGACCCGCGTCTCACCGAAGTTTTTTCTATATACCCTGTTTCATTAAAGATCCGTCTCCACGCCCTCTATATTCCCACGCTTATACCGTTTATTACTGGCAGTTTACGTGCCAGCCTTTCGCTCTGCTGGAAGGTAGTTGCCGCCGCCGAAGTGCTGGTGCAGCCTGCCCGCGCACTCGGAACCAGTATGCAGATGGCAAAAGCCCAGCTCGAAACCGCTGAATTATTCGCTTGGACCCTCGCCACGATACTTGCCGCCGCTCTGTCGCAACTTTTGCTGCACGCCTTTTTTACATTTTGGTATTATCGAAATGGATTTCATAAATATGATACAAAATCCCTCCTTTAAAGAAGGCGGCGTATACCGCTCTCACGAATTAAGCGCTGATACATTTAATCCTTCTATTAATAAACTCTGTTTCGCGTTTGGTAACAATGTTCTGTTTGACAACTTTTCTCTGGAACTGAACGCCGCTGATAACCCGCTCATGCTATTAGGGCCATCGGGTTGTGGTAAAACAACATTACTGCGACTCATCGCCGGACTATTGACGCCCACTTCCGGCCTTATCATTGCTCCAAAAGCTTCTTTCGCCTTTCAAGAACCGCGTCTTTTTCCCCAGCTTACCACGCTGGAAAATATCGCTCTGCCGTTGGAGGCAGCATCGCTGTCAAAAGCCGCCGCGCTGGAACGCGCCCGTTATTTTCTGGACATGGTGTCGCTATCAGACAAAGCTGGCGAATATCCGTCCACGCTTTCCGGAGGCCAGGCACAGCGCGTCTCAATCGCCCGTGCCTTCGCCTACCCCGCGCCACTGCTGCTCATGGACGAGCCGTTTCAATCCCTCGACATTCCCCTGCGTATAGAATTGATGGAAACACTCCAACATATACTTAATGTCGTGCCGCGTTTTCTGTTCGCCGTTACCCACGATCCCCGTGAGGCGATTTTTCTCGGCAAGCGCGTCATAGTTCTCGGCAAAACGCCAAACGGCCTTGTATTCGACGAAACAATAAGCCTGTTGACCGAGGACCGCGTTTACGGCACAGACTCACCTGCGGCAAACGCATTGGAGCGGAAGCTCCTGCGGGCGCTTGGGAATAGATTGAACGGGGCAGACATTATATGATACCCATTATGCAAAAAGTACTGTGCGCCGGCATGATTGTATGCGATATTCCCCTGCGTCCCATACCAGCGTCGATCATGACTGATAACCTCTGCCTCATTGAAGCGCCGCGTCCATGTGCCGGTGGTAACGCGCTGAACGTGGCAATCACCCTGAACAAGCTGGGTATAACCCCGCTTCTTAGCGGCATGATTGGCCATGACTCAAATGGCGACTTTATTATGGAAGAAACTCATAAATTGGGTCTTGATGAGCGGGGACTGCGCTATCATCCAAGTCTGGGAACCATGGTCTGTTATATACTCGTCGAAGCCAATGGCGCACGCCATTTTTGTACCTATAACGAATTGAGCAAAGTCTTTAGTTATACTGACATAATTCCCACGTTAATCGAAGAAGCTGACCTTGTGTATTATGGTTGCGCCCTGTGTATGGAAGCGATGGACGCGGGCGGCGCAGCAGCGCTTTTCAAAAAAGCCCATGACCTGGGGAAACTAACTCTGGCAGATACTTGTAACGCACTCGGCGAACACCCAAGTGCCTTTTTTCAGGAACTCTTGTCTCCCATGCTCCACGAAACCGATATTTTTGCGCCCAGCTACGACGAAGCGATAATCATAAGCGGAGCGCAGGACCTTTCCGCAATCAGACACGCCTTCTCTGGGTATGGCATTAAAATACTGACAGTGAAACTCGGCAAGCACGGTTCTTATATCACCGACTTTCATGACGAATGGCTCATTCCCGCCTTCACCGAATTCGTCGCAAAGGATACCACCGGCGCTGGCGACGCCTTCACCGCTGGTTTTATTCGCGGACTCCTTGCTGGCTGGAACCCGCCTAACGCAGCGCGTTTTGCCAATGCGGTCGCAGGTTTCAAGATAACACAGGTCGGTCCCACCGGCGGAGTCCCAGATTTTGAGACCCTGTACCGCTATGTCTCAGAACGCTAGATTAGAAAACACTGATTTTGTCTTATCTGTGTCCATCTGTGGACATTCTCCCTGATTTTATATGCGACTAAATAGTTGCGAAAAAATATTGTGTTCATATAAAATATCATAATGATGTTATGTTTAGAAGATAATAAAAGAAGGGGTAAAGCAAAATAAGTCAGAATATTTTCTGGACTTAGTAATAGAGTCATACTCTTATTATAGAAAGATATGAAATATACATTTACTGGTTTCCGGTCCCTATAAGCGAGGTGGATATATTCGCATACATAACACCGGCGTGTTGGAACACAACACGCCGGATAATCAGCAATGAAACCGGCGGCAGCGGATATACGCCGTGGTGTGTTTACTGGAGTTTGTCTTTCACCTTTAACCATGTGTCCCGCAGTCCCACAGTTTTGTTAAATACAGGCTTGCCATCGCTGGTATCAGGGTCGCGGACAAAATAGCCCAGACGCTCGAACTGATAGCGGGTCAGAGGGGCGGCGGCGGCAAGGCATGGCTCGGCATAGGCGCTGGGAATCACTTCAAGGGAGCTGGGGCTGAGGTTATCAATGAATGACCCGCCCGGCAGCACTTCCATTGGCCGCTCAATAGCGAATAAATAGTCGTAGAGCCGCACTTCAATAGGAATCGCGCCATCAGCAGCAACCCAGTGAAGCGTGCTTTTTACCTTGCGATTGTCAGGAGCATTACCGCCTTTAGTTGCGGGGTCATACACACAACGAACAGCAGTGATTTCGCCAGTGCTAGGGTCTTTGTCAAAACCCGTACAGGTAACGATGTAGCCATAGCGAAGGCGAACACTGTTACCCGGATAGAGGCGGAAATACTTTGGTGGCGGCGTTTCCTCAAAGTCATCACGCTCGATCCATAGAACGCGGCTGAAGCGCAGTGTGCGGGTTCCAGCAGACGGGTTTTCTGGGTTATTCACAGCTTCCACTTCCTCAACTTTGCCGACTTCCCAGTTCTCAATAATCAGTTTTAAGGGTTTTAAAACCACCATCACACGTGGAGAGCGTTTGTTGAGGTCTTGACGCAAACAGTATTCAAGAAAGGCAATGTCAACCATGCTATCGGTTTTGGCAATACCGACCTGCGAAACAAAGCTCCGAATCGCCTCCGGCGTGTAGCCGCGCCGCCGTAAGCCCGCAATGGTGGGCATACGCGGATCGTCCCAGCCGGAAACAAACTTTTCCTGCACAAGACGCAGCAGCCAGCGCTTGCTCATCACAGTATGGGTGACGTTAAGACGGGCAAACTCGATCTGCCGCGATGGGAACACCTCAGCCTCGTTGATAAACCATTCGTACAAGGGGCGATGTATCTCGTATTCCATTGAACACAGCGAGTGAGTGATGCCCTCCTTTGCGTCCGATAGCGGGTGCTGAAAGTCGTACATAGGATAGATGCACCACGAATTGCCAGTGCGGTAGTGCGTTTCCCGGCGAATACGGTACATCACCGGATCGCGCAGCAGGAGGTTAGGATGTGCCATGTCGATCTTGGCGCGGAGCGTCTTTGCCCCGTCAGCAAACTCGCCAGCGCGCATACGGGCAAAAAGTTCAAGGTTTTCCTCAACCGAGCGATCGCGGTAGGGACTATTGCGCCCGGGCAGCGTAATGGTGATGTTGTTCTTGTCAGCAACTGCCGTGCCTCGATACTCGCTGGTTTCCTCTTCGGAAAGGTCATCAACATAAGCATGTCCCTTTTTGATGATCTTTACCGCAAGCTCGTAAAGGTACTCGTAATAATCCGAGGCGTAGAACTCGCGGTCTTCCCAATCATAGCCCATCCACTTTACATCGCGCTTAATGGCTTCAACATAAGAACGGTCTTCTTTAGCGGGGTTGGTATCGTCAAAGCGCAGGTTGCACTTACCGCCAAACTTTTCCGCCATAGAAAAGTCCACATAGAAGGCTTTGCAGTGGCCAATGTGTAGCCAGCCATTTGGCTCTGGTGGAAAGCGCGTCAACACATGGCTAAAACGGCCAGTCCTGAGGTCTTCTTTGATAAACTCGCTGATAAAGTCCGACGCAGTAGAACCATACGCGGTGTTACTTGAAATCGTAGTTCCAGCCGAGCGTCCTGTTTCTGTCTCCATAAATAAGTCTCCAAAACCTAAAAGTTAGTAAGATAGCAGATACCCAGTAAGAGGATGGCGCGCAAGACCGTATCGTCAAGCACTTGGGTAAAAATACTCCGCATACGGCCAATCTGCCCGCCATACCACCAGAATAACCCCATCTGAATATCAATGCGGAAGGTATACTCAGTGAAATCGGCCTCGTTGGATTGCGCTCCAAAAAAGAGATAAGCCAACTCCTCAAGAATCGCGCCGAAATCAATAAGCGCTTGTTGGTAACTTTCCTTCTTTATCTCATCAATAAGGAGGGGAATCCGCTTCTGCAACTTTTCTTTACGCTTCTTATCCGCCTTTTCGACCCAGGTTTTCTGGATCAGCAGATCGAGATTGTTCTGAAAATGCTGTAAAAAGTGCGCCATCTGCTCAACAGTACTCGTGTCAAGGATGCTCCTGTAATCATTACCTATCCCCAAAATCTCAGCAAAAGCGACCGTGGCCTCTATGCCGGGAACCTGCTTTGCGTAAGTACCATCAGACGGAAAAAGCGCCGACGCTGTCTTCCGGTATTCTCCGGGGATCATATTGGTTGAACCTGCGATAAACATAGTCTTACCTTGCAGGGAAAGTCAAAAATTGTCAATCAGGAGGAGACGACTCATAGAGCCTTCTAAGCAGCACAATGATTTTCTCGCCATACCGCGGATCAGTCGCCCACTTGCCAGCAAGCCCCATGATATCAGGCGCTTTACCTTTAGGTGTTACCCATTTGTAGCGAGGATCGACCAGTTCCTGCTTAAGCGGTTCATCCGTGCCATACGCCTTGAGATGCTGGATATGAGCGCGAACTCCAGTACGCGGGTCTGGGAAACGCTCGCCAGTCTGTTCAGCGTCAATAGAACCCAGACCGCAGAAGTTGTTCATGTCAGGCGTTACGAGGTTACCATACTTGAGAAAGCCAGTTTCCAGACACATCTGGCTGAACGCAACATCGTGGTTTACGTTCTCAATAGACGCTTCTTCAATGTACATGCTGGCAAGTTTTTGCACAAACACAGTGTCTGCATCCGGGTTTGACGAAAATAGGAACGCCGTGAGCATTTTCTCACTCATAGCACCGGTTCCCATAATGTATTCGGGAATTGTGGGTCGTTCCGACGTACTTTGTGGCCTGAGTGCTGAAGGATACGTAGAACACGAAAAGAACAGCATACAACCGAGGCCAAGTAAGAATGATAGATTTATCTGTCGCATAATCTTATGTATCGGCGTTAAGTTTGCCTTATCAGTAATCTTCATATCTAAAACCATATCTTATGCCGATTTTGAGCGTACATCCGGACGATAGGCTATCCATCTAGAACGATAAGCTATCCATACTAGGACGATAGTCCGTCCATCTGAGACGATAGTCCGCCTATCCATGACAATAGTCCACCTATCTAGGACGATAGTCCATCCATCTGAGACAATAGCCCGCCTATCTGAGACAATAGCCCGCCTATCTGAGACAATAGTCTGTCCATCTGGGACAATAGCCCGCCTATCTGAGACAATAGTCTGTCCATCTGGGACAATAGTCCGTCCGTCTAGGACAATAGTCCGTCCGTCTAGGACAATAGTCCGCCTATCTGAGACAATAGTCTGTCCATCTGGGACAATAGTCAGTCTATCTGAGATAATAGCCCGCCTATCCATGATAATAGGCCATCCATCTGGGACGATAATCCGCCTATCCATGACAATAATCCGTCCATCTGAGACAATAGTCCGTCCGTCTAGGACAATAGTCCACCTATCCATGACAATAGTCCGCCCATCTGGGACAATAGCCCGCCTATCCATGACGATAGTCCGTCCATCTGAGACGATAGTCCGTCCATCTGAGACAATAAGCCGCCTATCTGGGACAATAGTCCGTCCATCTGAGACAATAGTCCGCCTATCTAAGACGATTCCGTCCATCTGGGACAATAGACCGCCTATCTAAGACGATTCCGTCCATCTGAGACAATAGCCCGCCTATCTAAGACGATTCCGTCCATCTGGGACAATAGACCGCCTATCCATGACAATAGTCCGTCCATCTGAGATAATAGCCCGCCTATCTAAGACGATTCCATCCATCTGAGACAATAGTCAGCCTACCATGACAATAGTCCGCCTATCTAAGACAATAGTCCGTCCATCTGGGACAATAGTCAGCAATAGCCCATTAAGAGAGGACTCTTAGTCATTAAGAGAGGACTCTTGGCGGCTAAGAGAGGACTCTTAGTAGTTTAGCGGATAATAGACTGTTTTGCCGGACTACTTCGGCCTTCAAGGTCAGGAAGTCGGCGCTCCAGTGCGGCACGGGAAATCTCAATGTCTTCCTCAGCCTCGTATGGACTGAACGCGCCTATAGCAACCATGTCTTGCTCCCGTAAAACGCTCCAGTTAAAGGTCAACCCCACGTATGGCGATACACGGCCAGCAGCCATAGGTTTTATCGTTATGACTGGCTTTTTCGCCTCGTGAATGATGCGAATGACCGACTCAATCTCAATCTGCATGAGAAAGCTCATACAGTTGAAAATTTGGATGTAGGTCTCTACATCGTAGCCATTAAGGTCGCTAAACTGGAGAACTTCCGGCATGTGGGCGCTCAGTCCGGGCTTGATCCCTGCCTCACGGATCATCTCAAGGTACTGAGGTAGCCGTTCCATAGTTTTCTTGTTCTTGTTCATAAGCTGTTCACAGCTTACATGGTGAAGAAAACAAAAGGTTGAGCCGATTTCCGCGCTCCGCCTGATGATGGCCTGTGCTTCCCGCCGGCCTGCTTCAGTATCGTCCACGTTAAGCACAGGCGTGTCGATGATGAGCAGCTTTCGCCCCAGCGCCTCCTCAGCCCTGAGCAGCTTTGTTGCCGCCAGCTCGTTCGACGAAAACGGCCCCATGATCGCGTCAATGCCGTGTCTCAAATACGTGCTGATTAGGGGAACAAACGAGTCTTCCTTTGCATACGTATCGTTAATGTAGCAATCAGCCGCGTGTCCGGTGTGGCTATAGCCCAGCAGCCAGTTAGTTCCGATGATAATGCGGGGGAGCGAAACGCCTCCCACGATTGTTCTTGGAAAGTCCATAGTGTGCCTCCATTGGAGCAGGGATTTTTGATTAACAAGTATCTGCCTAAAACTTTCTCCTGTCAATAAGCAGCGTACTCAGTTCAGATGCGCCGCTTGACAAAAAGCAAAGATACGTTAAATCTATGTATAGAGTTGGGTAAAGGAGCTTTATTATGTCAAAACGAGAGTTAGTGTTAAAGGCATTCAGGAACGAAAAGCCTGAACGGACGCCTGTCGGGTTCTGGCTGCATTATGCGAAGGATGAACTAGTCGATGGATTTGAACATCCGGAAGTTTTTGAGGCAAACAGAGCTGGCCACAAGAAGTTTTATACAAACTTCCAGCCTGATCTGGTCAAGATTATGACGGACGGTTACTTTATATATCCTAATAAGCTATTTATGGAGGCGAAAACCCTTGACGACCTGCGAAAAGTGCAGCCCATCGGGGAAAACCATGAGTGGATTGAGCAACAGGTGGCCTTTGCCAAGACCATAAGGGGCATATTTGGCGACGAAGTTCTCTCTTTCTATAACATCTTTGCGCCTGCCACGCTTTTCAAGTTTGGTAATCATGGCGAAAAGAACGCCACGAGGCTGTTTACGGATTTCGCGGTGGAAGATGCTGCCGTGCTTGCTCACGCTCTCATGGTGCTTGCCGGAGACTTTGCCCTCCTTGCGCGGCGCGTCATAAGCGAGGCAAAGGTCAGCGGTGTCTATTACAGCGTCCAGGATGTGGCGGATAGCCGCTTTAGCGACGCGCTTCGCCTTTCGGTGAACGCGCCGGCTGATCGCGTTGTGCTTGACGCGGCTAACGCGGCGGGCGCCGCCAATGCAACTGGCGCACTGAACATCCTCCACATCTGCGGCTATGAGGGACAGCGAAACCAGCTTTCGCATTATGTGGACTATCCTGCCCAGATCATCAACTGGGCTACTACAGTAGAAAAGGTTTCGCTGGGGCAGGGAAAGCGGCTCTTTGGTGGACGCCCGGTTATTGGCGGCTTTGATAGCACGATCAACGGCGTACTGTACAAGGGCGGCAAGGCGGAGATCGAGGCTGAAACCAGACGCCTATTGCAAGAGGCTGGAACCACTGGTGTGGTTCTGGGCGCTGACTGCACTATCCCGCGCGACATCAATCTTGACCACCTGCGCTGGGTGCGTGATGCGGCTGCGGCTTTTAAGGACTGATCGCGATGTGGTACAGCTCCGTGCCTTGCGGAGGCAGCTCCGTAAGGCACGGGTTCAGTCGCAGAGAGCTTATAAGCACATTCAAGACGACGTTTTTAGTGGTTTTTGATGTATTGCATAGATTGGTAACCCTGTTCACAGGATAGGTCGATTCGTAAGATGGAAGCTGAAGGGTCGGTTTTCCAGAACCAAACCGCGAAGTGGAACATTTCTCTTGATGTAAACGGTTACAGTTGCGCTGTCGCCATTGAATCTGTAGGAGACTGATCCACCGCGAGGCAAACCAGGCGTGTTCTCACTGTTTAGTTGTGTTAAAGTGTTTCATCATCATATCCCTACACAAAAAGAGTCCCGTAGCGATACAGGACTCCGTTTAGCACATACAGCTTAATGCTTAGGCATTGAGGCGCTGTTCAATCGCGTCAAGCTGGGTATACAGCTCTTTGGGGAGCTTGTCGCCAAACTTGGGATAGTGGTTTTTACGCACGTCGGCGATTTCCTTCTTCCAGCCCTCCACATCAACCTTGAGTAGCTCGGCCATATCCGCCTCGCTGACTCCGTTGGGGCGCTCAATGGCGTCGGCAGTTGGCAGAATACCGATGGGCGTATCAACGCTCTTGCCCTTGCCGTCGCAGCGGTCGAAAATCCAGGCGAGTACACGGGAGTTCTCGCCATAGCCCGGCCATATAAACTTGTCCTCGCTGTTCTTGCGGAACCAGTTCACAAAGAAAATCTTCGGCAGCTTGGACTCGTCATGAGTGGCGCCGATGGTGAGCCAGTGCTTGAAGTAGTCGCCCATGTGATAGCCGCAGAAGGGAAGCATGGCAAAGGGGTCGCGGCGAACCTGACCGACCTGATCCGAGATGATCGCGGCGGTAACTTCTGAGCCGACAATGGAACCCATGAACACGCCGTGTTCCCAGTTCTTTGCCTGATTCACGAGCGGGACCGTCTTGGGACGACGTCCGCCAAAGAGGAATGCGCTGATGGGAACACCTTTGGGGTCTTGCCATTCCTTAGCGATACAAGGGCATTGACTTGCGGGCGCGGTGAAACGGGCGTTGGGATGCGCGATTTCCTCACCTTTGGGGCTTTTGTCCTTCTGGGGCGCAGGCTGCTTGTTGCCCTTCCAGTCGATGATCTCTTTGCCCGGAGCGCCGTGACCGATCATTTCCCACCATATATCGCCGTCTTCGGTGAGACCGCAGTTGGTGAAGATGGAGTTCTTCTCACAAGCCCTCATTGCGTTGTAGTTAGACTCGTCGTTTGTACCGGGAGCCACGCCAAAGAAGCCCGCTTCCGGGTTAATGGCGTAGAGACGACCATCAGCGCCGAACTTCATCCAGGCAATGTCGTCGCCGACTGTTTCAACGGTCCAGCCCGGAAGCGTGGGGATAAGCATGGCGAGGTTGGTCTTGCCGCAAGCCGACGGAAACGCGCCGGTAACGTACTTCACTTCGCCCTGAGGATTGGTGAGTTTGAGGATAAGCATGTGTTCTGCAAGCCAGCCTTCATCACGCGCCAGTACAGACGCGATGCGGAGTGCCAGACATTTCTTGCCCAGAAGCGCATTGCCACCGTAGCCTGAGCCATAAGACCAGATTTCCCGTGTCTCGGGGAAGTGCGAAATGTACTTCTCCTCCATAGGAGCGCAGGGCCACTTGCCGTTGTCTATTTCTTTGAAAGACCGTTTGCCCTCACGGGAATCAAGGGTGATGGAATCCAGCGGTTTGCCAACTGAGTGGAAACAGGGAACGTACACGCCATCCTCGCCAAGCACATCCAGTACCTTCGTGCCAACCCGCGTCATAATGTGCATGTTCGCCACTACATACGGGGAATCAGTGATTTGAACACCAATCTTGGCAATGTCTGAACCAACTGGACCCATGGAGAAAGGGATCACATACATGGTGCGGCCCTTCATGCTGCCCTGATACAGGGCGCTCATGGTCTTTTTCAGTTCAGCAGGAGGTGTCCAGTGGTTCGTGGGACCAGCGTCCGATTCTTTCTCTGAGGCAATGAACGTGCGGTTTTCAACCCGCGCCACATCCGACGGGTCCGAACGATACAGCACACAGCCCGGCTTTTTCTCAGGGTTAAGCGGCGTGGCCAGTCCTGCGTCAATCGTAATCTTGATCATCCGATCATACTCAGCCTGTGTCCCATCACAAACCTCAACCGCATCAGGTACCATAAGCGCAATCGCTTCCTGAACCCACTTTTTCAAACCAGCGTGTTTCAAATCTTCTAATTTCATACAAAACTCCTTGCTCTATAAATAAATCTTTATCCATATATAGTAACAAGAAGGAAACATCATAGCAAGCACTTAGTAGGAATGACTTGCCTTTTTTGTCTCTCTTGGTAAAATTACCCTATGACAACACATAACAGCGCAGAAAGCGCGAAAATTCCTTTGCGATCAGAGGTTGATCCTCGTAACACCTGGGACCTATCAAAACTATTTCTCAATGACAGCGACTGGGACGCGGGGCTTGCCGAATACGAAGGCCGTATTGAAAAAATAGCGGCTTTTCACGGCACACTCGGCACAGACGCGGAAAGCCTCGCGGCCTACCTCGACTTCTACCGTGACTTCGACCTACTCGCCGAGCGCCTGGGCTATTACAGCCATCTCAGGCAGACTGAGGACGAGGGCGACAGCGCAGCCCGCGCCATGAACGGACGCTTCGTAATGGCTGCAGCAAAGGCACAAGCTGCCAGTGCATGGGTATTGCCTGAGATTCAGGCAATACCAGACGCGGATATGACGCGCTTCCTTGAGAACACGCGCCTTAATGACTACCGTATCTACCTGAAAAAGCTGCTCCGCTATAAGCCGTACATCCTTAGCAATAAGGAGGAGCGACTCCTCGCCCTCCATGCCGAAGGTGAGGGCATTGCCAGTGACGCCTTCTCGGTATTGAACAACGTGGACATGGACTTCGGCGTGATTGACACACCCGAAGGCAAACGGCCTCTGTCCCAGTCAACATGGTCTGTGCTTATAGAACATCCAGACCGGGACCTGCGACGCCGCGCATACACGGCTTTCTACCAGCGTTTCGAGGCGCACAAGACCACGCTTGCAGTCCTCTACTCCGGCTCGGTTAAACAAGACGTGATTCGCGCACGTATTCGCGGCTTTCCGTCTGCGCGTGCAGCAGCGCTCTTCTCTGATGACGTGAGTGAGGCAGTCTATGATAACCTCATCGCCACCATAAGCGATAATCTCGCGCCGCTCCACCGTTACTATGCCTTGCGAAAACGCGCCCTGGGCATTGATGAGCTGCGCCACTACGACGTGTACACGCCGATAGTGCCACA
The DNA here is from genome assembly GCA_031267685.1 of Treponema sp. Lineage (GTDB taxonomy): Bacteria > Spirochaetota > Spirochaetia > Treponematales > Breznakiellaceae > JAIRMT01. Next base: position 19,913 of record JAIRYV010000019.1, on the reverse strand, counting down.
GGCAGAAACCAAGAAAAACACGTGGGAACAAGCTGTCGATCTGGTATCAGAGGCACTGTCGCCCCTGGGCGATGAGTATGTCAGCACCCTGCGATGCGGCTTGCTTGGCCGCTGGGCTGACCGTTACGAGAACAAGGGAAAACGCTCTGGCGCTTTTTCCGCTGGAAGCTACACGGGCGATCCCTATATCCTGATGAATTATAAGGAAGATTCTATCCGCGACGTGTTTACTTTGGCACATGAGAGCGGCCATTCCATGCACTCATGGTATTCGGTCCGTTCAAACCCGTTCATGCAGTATGGCTACACAATTTTTGAGGCTGAGGTCGCCAGTACCTTTAACGAGGAACTCTTGTTCCGTCATCTGAAAAAGACTGCTGACACAAAGGAACTCAAGCGCTATGTCATAAACAAACGTGCCGATGAGCTTTTGTCCACGCTCTATCGCCAGACCATGTTCGCCGAGTTCGAAAAGATCACCCACGATCTCGAAGAGAGCGGCGCGCCACTCACGGTTGACGCGCTTCGTGCCGAATACCGGCGCCTGTTGGAAAAATACTTTGGCCCCGCAATGGTACTGGAGCCACAGAGCGACCTTGAGGGCCTACGCATCCCGCATTTCTACAACGCCTTCTATGTGTACAAATACGCCACCGGCATTTCAGCGTCGCTTGCCCTTGCCGAGCGAGTCTTGAGTGGCGGCGAATCCGAGCGCGCCGACTATTTCGCCTTCCTCAAGTCCGGCGGCTCACGCTTCCCCATTGAGTCGCTCAAAATCGCGGGCGTGGATATGTCGTCTCCCTCGCCGGTTGCGGCGGCCTGCGCCGTGTTCAAAGGGCTTGTGGATGAACTGGAAGGGCTGCTGTAACAAAACACCTGCCCCACAGCGCGGACGTGTTGTTGTCCGCGCTGTTCATGGCGCGGGAAAATGTATCCCCGATTCCACTTGGGATGTGGCGACAAAGTACCCGCTACACCTTTAGATGTCTGGCGTCAACGTCAAAAAAATTCTTCAAACTACTTGATATTTTTTACGATATGCTATAATCTTTATATGGAATTGAGAAAATGTCGGATGTCCATCGGACATCTGCTTGCTTACAGTTTAGCCGTTCCCGGCTCCCGCTTACAGTCTCTTAAAAAGAGCGCGTTTCAAATATCCAGCGTCTAATTCCTCGCTTTCTTATGAAGATAAGAAAGCGGGTTTGTCTAAGTTTCCTCAAAGCATATCAAATCTACTCATTCAGGCACGCCGATGACTCGGCAAGCGTACCAGACAGATCAATCGTTTCGCTTGTTCCCACGCCAAAACTCCGGCACATTTTGCCAGCCATGTCTTTTGTTACGCAAAGACCTTATCCGGGCTGGCAAAACATCGTAAACAGCAGCTGTAACGTTAGGCGTAACGCCTCTTGACATATTCAAAAAACAGTATACAGTATATTGATGATTAACGAGGTACTGTACCCAACAGGTCTATATGCGTCTCCGATCCCTGCGATCGCCCTGATATATGCCATCCGCTACCCAACAACGTCCAAACGGGAATTTACAACCCTCAGATACATCCCTTATCTTCATGTTTGCAAGAATTTCAAGACGTATTGAGGTTATTGCAAGATATCTTATAAGAACCTCAATACGTCTTGAAAGAGTTTTACTATGTATTGATAGAACGTTAATCTTGAAAATAAAAGTTTCAAGATGGATGGAAAGAGTTTAAATATGGAAAGAAGATTGTACAAAATTGAGATTAAATCATATTAAAAGAATAGATATATCAGATTCAATATTTGTTTGATGAAGCGGTAAGGAAAGAAACTGAATATCGAAAATGCAGCATAAAGAGATACTCTATTTTGAATCCCATAATCACCGCTCGAAATAGCTTGCAGAGGACGTATCATAGATGCTTTGCCATTGTTAATGGCTCTATGTTTCGTGTGGCAAGGTCATTCAGCACTCCAGCAAAACTATGTAACGCTCCATTGTACGCCCTGTAGCCACATCCTCCACTGATCCTTGCGTCCTTTGGCCTAAGCGCCGTTCACTATGCCCTGAGCTATGTAGTCTGTATCTTGTGATCTGAACTTTGAGCCTTATGCACTGCCAAAAAGATTTTTTATTGAAAATACTTGACATTTACCACTGAAAATAAGTATCTTATCTTAAAGAAAGAAAAGGAGTAACCTATGAATACTAATCTATCTTCCATTCCAGAGTCGGAATTCTTGAGTCTCGCAACTACTTTCAACTCCGGAACAGTTACCCACGCAGACTTGCTGGGCATCCCAACGACCTTGGTAAGCGACAACACGGCGAAACTGAATGCCTACACAACAGCCTACCATGTTGCCGAGTCTCCAAACGCGGGCAAAATCGACCGTGAAGACCGCAAAGAAAAACGTGTGGCCCTCGTCAAAAGCATTCGTAAGATAAAGAATGCTTACATCGATCCGGACCCGTTGGAGGTGATAACGCCTCAAATTATACTGGACTTTGGTCTTCTGCTCCAGGATCATACACGCACGGATGTACCTGATCCCACGACTATCGTTCCCTTCACCCTTGAGGGCGGCGAATACCTGCAAATCGTTGTGAAACACCCGGCCCGGCCTCCGCGCTATAATGGAGCAGTCGCCTTCTACAAAGTGGGCGGAGCTGTACCCACAACCCACAAAGAGCTGACTCACAGCAAACTGCTTACCCGGCACCGTGAGATACTTACCTTCGAGGATACGCAGTTGGGCGAGACATTGTACATCTCGCTGAGTTGGGAAAATGAGAAGGGTCGACTCGGACCGCCTTCGCCAATACAGACGCGGGTGATAGCTTAAACAAACGAAGAACAGCCCGCCACGATGCTGGTGGGCTTGACGTTATAAAAAAGATGGGTTAGTATAAAAATAGGGATAAAATTATCTCCATTAGAAAAAAGCGATATTGATTTTATATTGTTATTCTAGACAGCATAAAAAACTTAACTGAGTTATACGCGAAAATTGTTGTTGATTTGAATTATAAAAAAATATATTTTATTGATTTATTTCTAACGCAGAACATAACGGTATTGCATGAAATACGTTAATCCAGTCTCTGTTAATCGGTTATATATGACTTCAATTGGATTAGCTTTCGTGTCAAACCCAATCAGTAAAAACTTGTTATCTTCACCTTCAGCTGGGTCTTCACCTATATAGGTCTCAAAAGCCGAAAGAATATCGGCCTCGGTTATCCCCTATTTGAAGGCAGCATGATTGAATTTGATACTACCTTTTATATACATAATACTTTCCCGTCATCATAGCCGCTAAACGTATTTACGTTTTCTATACCTTATAGGTAACGATCTTTTTTCCTCTATGTCAATAGCGATGGAGGAGAGGGGTCAGACATGGCTGCAAAAAGAGGGCAAGTAAGAAAGCCTGGGGCGAATTTCGCCCCAATGCTTCTTGTTATATGTTTGTTGCCAGTTCTGGTCTGACTTCGCCTTTTTCTAGCGAAAGTAAATACTTGCCCCACTTGCCTGCCCAATCACGCAGTGCCTGTACGCCCAAGGGGTTCGGCGTCCGTGAATCAGTGTGCGCGGCTATCTTCCGCGCTAGGGATACATACACCTGAGCTTGCGCTGAATCTGGTGCGGCTTCTATCGTGGTCTTACCTTGCAATTCACACTGTGTAACCGTAACTGAACGCGGGATGTATTCCACTACACGTGTTTGCGTCTGAGCCACAAAGTCATCGATGATTTCTTTCGAGTAGGGCTGGTTAATTGAATTGGCTATTACCCCGCCCAGTAACGCGCCGCCAGAATTGGAGTATTTCTGGATTCCGCGAAAAAGGTTGTTTGCCGCATAAACCGCCATGAAGTCCGCAGAGGAGACCGTGAAGACGTGCTGAGCTATGCCTTCACGAATCGGAACTGCAAAACCTCCACAAACTACGTCGCCAAGCACGTCGTAGATTACGAAGTCCAAGTCGAGTTCTTCAAAGATGCGCTGCTGCTTGAATAGTTCTACCGCAGTGATGATGCCGCGTCCGGCACAGCCAACTCCGGGCGAGGGGCCGCCTGCTTCTACACAGTATACGCCGTTAAAACCCCTGAAAATAACTTCATGGGCGTTGACCGCGTTTTTTTCCCGCAGTGTATCGAGTACGGTTGGGATGTAGGTTCCGTCGCGCAGGGTGTTGGTCGAGTCGCTTTTGGGATCACAACCGAACTGCATGACCTTGTAGCCGAGTTTTGAGAGAGCGGCGCTGAGGTTTGATGTGGTGGTGGATTTGCCAATGCCGCCCTTACCATAGATTGCGATCTGTTTTGCTTTGCTCATAGCGGCCTCACCCATTCACCACAGATTTAATGGTCGTGCTTTCGTTGCCGCTGGGCAGAGGAACGGACTTAATGTAACTAAACGGGTCTTGCTCGTACCATGTCTTCTTGAAGGGCAATGGCACGTTAAGCGAAAGTTGGCGGTTAAACTCAGCGTTACGAAATTTCTTTGCCAGCCGCCGCGCAATCTCAAACACGCCGGAATAGCCACAGTAATTGTACTGAGGACCAAAGAGGGGAAGCAAGGGGATGCCATGGCGGGAAGCAATGTTGTTTCCGCCAATATGGGCAACGAGAATGTCCGGTTTGAGCTTTGAAATGATGTTCGATGATTCAAAGGGCTGGTTTGTGGCAACACTGAATAACACATTATCAACATCGTGGAGCGCATCAAAGATAGGCTCAACAAAACGATCGTAGTGGTGGGCTTTGAAGCCAACGACTTCCATCTCCAAGTCCTGCAAAACTTCGGCAGTGGCAAGGATGCGCACTTCACCACCGAGCAGGTAGGCGCGTTTGCCTTTGAGGGTTTTACGGTATTTGTCCAGAGCTTCCTCAAGGTACTGGTGTTCGGCATTGATGAGACGCTCAGCTTCTTCCTCAATGCCAAAGTGAACTGCGATGCGGCGCAGCCATCTGTCCGTGTTCTTCCTGCCAATAGGAATGGTGTCAACCACAAAGGGAATGTTGTACATGGTTTTCAGATGTTCTACAAAGTAGTCATCGTGTGTACCACAGAGGCTGACGTTGAGGCTGGTTTCCAGGGCGTACTGAAAGTCTTCTGGTTTTGCGTAACACGGGATAAACGTAACCTCAAGCCCAAGTGCTTCAAGGATGCGACGGAACTCGGTTTCATCGAAACGGCTTAGGGAACCGACGTTCAGCACGTTCACTTTTCTGCTTCGACGGTACTGTTCCCGCTGGCGCTGTTCATCCTGTTCCCAGATAGGCTGTTTGCGATCTGGATAGCGGATGTACTTCTTGAGTATGCCGTGATACACCGCGTCATAGGCGGTTGCCATGAGCTTTGTCTTAAAGCCTTCGCAATGTATGGGGACGAGGATTGCGGCGGTTTCCTTCTGTACGTCTTGAAGGATGCTGTCGATGTCATCTCCAATGAGCGCTGGGACACAGCTATTGGTAACAATGATTGACTCTGGCCGGAATTCCTTGTCTGCAAAGAGGACTGCTTCGCGTAGTTTTTTTTCACCACCATTGATTACGTCTGGCTCGTCAAGGTTGGTGCTGAGCCAGACCAGCCCTGAGGCATTGGGGTCTCGCACTTGTTTCATGGCTTTGTTCTGTCCGTAAGTGCCGATGGAACACATACCGCAACCCACAGGGCCGTGCATGATTACTACGGAGTTTCGTATGGAGTTGAGCATACCGAGGCTCAGGGTGAACTGACAGCCTTGGGCTTGGGTGAATGCGCGGGAGGAGAGGTTTGTACAGCCATTTGCCATTGCACGGTCGCATGTTCGTATTTGTGAACAAGTTCCGCCAAAGGCAATGGCTGCGTGGAGTCGGTCTTCCCGTGATGGGGCTGATTTTGCGTTTAGAAAGTTCATGTTTTTGCTCCTTATCTTGTTGCTACTAGGTAGGTGATGAGGTCTTCTGCAAAGGAAAGTCCTCCACTATAGCCGGCATAGGCGCGGTTCATTACACAGCGTCCGGTAAGCGGGAAACTGACCGGTATGAGTGGGTAACCAAATTCATCGGATAGGTCTCGCTCAAAGGAACTGCCAATGATGACCGTTGGATTAAAGGGGTCGTAGTACCGGTTGTTCTGGTTTCGAGGCCAGACTTCTCTCAGGTATTTTTTTACCGAAGAGGTGTCAGTATCAAAGCGTATTGACGGCGTGATCCCTGAATTTAGTCCCTGAAACTGGGCGCTTACACTCTGTTGACGGGTTTCGTCGAGCGTGTCTGTTACCATAACAAGCTCTGGTATCCAGCCGAGTTCATCAGAAACAAAACGGGTTATTGCCGGCGCATAGTTGGAGTCGCCGATCACAACAGCATAGCGCTGGAGATCAGCGTCGTTGTATATGTCCGCGATTCGTGAGAGGTAGTCGTAGTAGACTGACTTTTCCTGATCGATGACGCGCTCTACCACTACTGGGTTAATCCCAAGTGCTTTGGCGACGCTGTTCAGGAAAGCCGCACTTGCAAGCGCGCCGATGGGGAAGGGCGTTACGACGTAGGGGATGTCGTGTACTTCTTCAAAGTATTGGGCGCTGTCGATGCCTGGGCCGTTGGACACAACGATGTTTAGGCCCGCGTTACCTGCGTTTTTGAGCGCGTCCAGGGTTTCGCCTTCGCCAAAGAAGGTGTTGACCGTGAGTCCAAGTCGCTCCAGAAGCCGCTTGAGTTCACGGAGGTTTCCTTTCCAGAATACGTCCTGTGCTGGAACTATACCAAGCACGTTCACAGTGAGAGGGTTTTTTGCGGCTTGTTTCGCGATATACTTGGCAATGAGTCCTTTCAGCACAAGCTCATAGCCGGTGAAGGCATTGCCTTTGAAACTGGGCGTGGGAATGGCGATGACTGGTTTTTCCGCGTTAGCGAATTGCGCTGCGACTGATACAGTGTCGTCGCCGATCATGTCAACCATACAGCCGGTTACGACTACATAGAGGTCTCCGTCCACGATTTCGAGGGTTGACTGTATCTGCTCCCGCAGGCGGCCTTCGCCACCAAACACCACATCACGTTCCACCACGTTAGAACTCGGCAGAGCAGCGCCGCCACAGTAGCCGCCGCCGAGATAACCTGCACCGGCATTGAGCGCGGTGTTTATGTTGCCGCCGCAGCCTGCCGAGCCGTGGATAATGCCTATTGTCCTGGGCAAGGCGTGTAATGTGCCAATCGCACCGCCAAGCGCGCAAGTGTAGCGCGGACGGTCGATAAATTTACTCATTGTATACCTCCATTTGTTTTAACCATGAGAAAATGTTTCCTCAATGGATGTTCTGTTGTTGTCATAAATCTGTGATGCAATATCCCCTTTACCCGGAATGCCGATGGCGTCGGCACGGCAGTGCTGACAGTGTCTAAACACTGGCAGGTAGGTTTCAGCCTCTTTACGAGCGCAGGCAAGGGCATCGCAGTCCGGCGCGTTGTGTTCCGCGAATTCGTGTTGAGGTATGAGGGGAATGATGTTAATGATGGATGCGCCCCAATCGTGTACAGCGCGGGCAAGGCTGGCGATGTGTGTGTCGTTAATGCCTGGAATCAGCACGATGTTAATCTTGATGATGAAATCAAGCGCTACTGCCTTTTGTATGCCCCGCTGTTGAGCGTTGATTAACACGGTCGCACCTTCAACGCCGGTGTAGACCTTGTCATCAAGAATTACATGGGAGCAAATCTGATTAAGAATGACTGGATTAACAGCATTCACTGTTACGGTGAGGGTTTTGACCCCAACACGCACAAGGTCTATGGCGTAGCGCTCCAGTAACAAGCCATTGGTAGATAAGCAGTTGATGAGCGCTGGATATGCCCGATGAATCAGCGCGAAGGTTTCAATGGCGTGAGTCGTTGCCAGAGCATCACCTGGGCCTGCGATACCTGCCACAGTGATGTTAGGACAACGTTCTAACGCTTTTTTAACAATGTCCACCGCGTCTTTTGGTTCGAGCAGTTTAGCGCTTACCCCAGGTCGGTTTTCAAACTTGTTAAACGAGCGCTTGCAGAACCGGCATTGTATGTTACACGTTGGACTAACCGGTAGATGTACTCGTCCACGATTTAGGCTTGACTCGGTGGAAAAGCAAGGATGGTTTAACGAAGGATGAAACGCGGGGCGCAAGTCGGACATTACGGTCATAGTGGCCGTTCCAAAGGATCAAAGAGCGCTGTTGAGAGGTAGCGCTCGCCAGTATCGGGTAGGAGCGCAACAATGGTCTTGCCCTGAAACTCCGGTCGTTTGGCGATTTGGGTTGCCGCATAAGTAGCCGCACCAGAAGAGATGCCCACGAGTAAGCCTTCGGTTGAGGCAAGACGCTGGGACGCGATATAGGCTTCCTCAGTACGCACCTTGTAAATCTCGTCGTATATCGCGGTGTTAAGCACGCGGGGAACAAACCCTGCGCCAATGCCCTGAATCTTGTGCGGGCCTGGGGCTGAACCTGACAGTACCGCTGAATCGTAAGGTTCCACGGCAATCACTTGTATTGCTGGATTCTGCGCTTTGAGGAACTCGCCAGTGCCGGTGATGGTGCCGCCGGTTCCAATGCCTGCGACAAAGGCCGCGATGTCGCCGTCAGTGTCCCGCCATATCTCAGGACCCGTGGTTTTCCAGTGAATCTCTGGATTTGCCGTGTTGTTAAACTGCTGGGGGATAAAGGAGCCGCTGATCTGGGCGTGGAGTTCTTCGGCCTTCCTGATAGCGCCTTTCATGCCGTCCTTGCCCGGGGTGAGTACCAGTTCGGCGTTCAACGCGACCAGCAGCTTTCGCCGCTCTATGCTCATGGTGTCAGGCATGACCAGAATGATACGATACCCCTTGGCGGCGGCAACAAAAGCCAAACCCACGCCGGTATTCCCGCTTGTTGGCTCAATCAACACACTGTCCTTGTTGATCAGCCCCTGTTGCTCCGCTGCCTCAATCATTGCCAGGGCGATACGGTCTTTGACACTTCCGGCTGGATTGAAGTATTCCAGCTTTGCCACGAGCCTACCCCGGAGTTCAAACCCCGCAGAATAGCCACTCAGTTCCAGCAAAGGCGTATTTCCAATAAGTTCAGTCAGTTTCTTTGCAATCTTAGCCATATTTTTTTCCTTAATGTAAGTGGAGAGGATTAACCGCGAAGTTATTCGTGGTTAATCCTCGAACCGCATTTTTTTAAAACCCTACTTATACAGTGAATCTGGCACACCTGGCAGGGCGACGAAGACGTTTCGCGTGAGAGCGTCTGGGTCAATGTCCTTGTCCACCAGATTGATTTGCTGGAGATCGCGTGTGTTACGGGAAATCGCCACTTCCGCCTCGCTCACCGAAGCCCTGAAGTCGTAGGTCTTGAGGATGGCGGCATTTACCGCTGGCTCGCCGGCCACGTACCTTCGCTCGTCAAGGATACGGGCAGTTTCATCAGGGTTCTCCTGTACAAAGGCCGCGGCTTTCTGAATAGCGCGGGTGAACTTTGCCGCAGCTTCGGGATGATTCTTCACAAAGTCGGCTGAGGCAACAACCACGCAGCAGAATTCGTCCTTGAGGTAGTCATCTGTGGCCTGATTGATGATTACCCGAGCCTTTCCTTCCTGCTCAATGAGGTACGCAGTTGGGTCTCCGACAGCAATGGCGTCAACCTGGCCCCGCTCAAGCGCCAAGGGGAGGTCTGCTTGCTGATAGATCAGCCACTCGACCTCAAGGTTCTCGGCGGTAACGCCAATGCCCAGTTCAGCGAGATAGCGTTGAGTGATCACAGTGCCACTGGCTGCCATACCGGTTGTGCCGATCCGCTTGCCGCGAAGGTCTGCGGCCGTTTGTATATCAGAATCAACACGTACCAGTACCTTCTGGCAACCCGTATGTATGCCCAGAGGAATTTTTACGTCAAGGCCGTTGGCAATGGGCTGAATCAGCGTTGCCAAAAGGTTGTTGGTAACATCAACCGCACCAGTGGTGAGCAGGAGGTTAGTCTGACCAGTCTCTACAGCGATGGACTCCCACTTGAGTCCCTCTTCCTCGTAGTAACCGAAATGCTCGGCGATGACGAAAGGCGAGGCACAAAGACCTACAGAAACTCCTCGTCCAATCTTGACCACATAGTTCGGGTCTTCCGCTACAGCAGTGGAAATTCCCTGACTCGACCCTCTTGCGTGGAGACTCAACACCGCCACACAAACCAATGAAAGCAAAAGGATAGTTTTCTTCATAGTTTATATCCTCTCCTTAAAAAAATTTTTTCCGTCAACGACGGTTTTCTCACAAGTTGTACTCCAGTTCCTGCTTTGCGCCTGCGAAGTGCAGGATTTGCAGTATCTTCGCTCGCAGGTCAAGGAAGTCCGGGTCGTCGCGTTGTCGCGGACGGCCAATCTCCACAGTAATCATCTTCTCAATCTTTGCCGGACGTGCTGACATGACCACAATGTGGTCAGCCATATAAATTGCCTCATCAACATCATGCGTAACCATGACCATAGTCATCTGACGCTCTTCCCATATCTTGAGAATCTCGTCCTGCATATTCATGCGGGTAAAGGCGTCAAGAGCGCCCAGAGGCTCATCCAGCAAGAGCGCCTTTGGGTTATTGATAAGCGTTCTTGCAAGTGAGGCTCTCTGCGCCATACCGCCGGAAAGGTGGTGAGGATAAGACTTCTCAAAGCCTTCAAGCCCCACGAGTTTGAAAAACCCCGGAATGTTGTGCTTTTCTTCACGATAAACCCCGCGCGCCCGTAGGCCAAAGGCGATGTTCTCCCAGATGGTCTTCCATGGGAACAGGGTTGGGTCTTGAAACACAAGCCCACGCTCATGGCCTGGCGCGAGTATCTCAGCGTCATCCAGAAAAAGAGAGCCGCTGTCAGCTTGAATAAGCCCGGCGATAAGTCGGAGCAGGGTTGACTTCCCGCATCCGGACGGGCCAATAAGAGAAATAAACTCCCCGCTTTTGAAAACAAGGCTGATGTTATCCAGCACGGTGATATCAGCCGCACCTTCTTGAGGAAAGGTTTTAGTTACACTGTTGATCCGTATGGTTCCGCCATGTACTGTTGTTTGCATATATTCGCTTACCACCGAATCGTACCTTTCTGCCAACTGAGGACGCGGTTGCGAATCTTGAATTGGAGGCTAATAAGAAGGGAAAAGGTTATGGCAATCACGATAAGCGCTGCATAAACCTGTGAATACGCCATGGTTTCCCTCTGCCAGTTGATGTACCAGCCAATACCGAACTTGCAGCCGATCATTTCAGCGGCCATAAGAGTGAGGAATGACGAGGATGTACCGTTAAATAGGCCCGCGAAGATGTTTGGTGCAGCGCCGGGCAGGGCAATGGAAACCACATTCCGCAGATTGTTCGCGCCTAAGGTGCTTGAAACCTCGAAATAACTTTTGCGCACATTGAGGATGCCCGAACTAGTGAGTACCGTTGTGGGGAACCAGACTCCAAGGGCGATGAGGAACAATGCCGCGTCGGTTGATTTGGCGAAGACCACCAACGCGATGGGTATCCATGCAGTTGATGGAATCGGCCCCACAATGCGGATAAAGGGCATAATCCAATAGTTCCAGCGCTGGCTCCAGCCAATGAGTGTACCAGTCAGCACTCCAAGCAAGGCTCCAAGGAAGAAGCCGCCTAGTAACAAACGAAGTGAGTAGACAAGGCAGCGTAATATAAAGAACCAGTCAGTGAGAAACACATACACAATCCGTTCTGGCGCTGGAAAATAGAGGCTGGGAATTAAGTCGAACTTGACGGTGATGAGGTTATACAGGTTGAGCAGAAGAAACGCTACCCCCAGAAACCACGATTTATACGTGAAGCGTTCCCGATACCGGCTGCTGAAAAGACTCAGCACAGCAAGTATCCCCAGGACTCCAATAACAACAACGTTAAACCAGGTAAACCATGGTAGAACCTTGGTACGATACGTTGACGCCACCGGCAACACGGTATGCAGTACCTGCGTAAAGGCGACTGAGGCAAGTGGAATCAGAGTGCGCCAGTCAAAATGGATGGACAGCGCCGAGTCTTTGTGAACGCTCAGGCTCTTTGGCACGGCGCTTATACTTAATTCCGACATAAAAACTCCTTGTTTATAAAACATACTAAATTACTAAGAATATATGTTACAAAGCAGCAAGTGTCAATAGGTTTTTCGACTTTTTTATAAAAAAAACCTTAGTCCTGAAACGACTGACCCTTTGGCAAACTCAGTGTCCATGTATCGACGCTGAACCTTGTTTCTACTCACCAGAAGCAATGTACCTGTCGGCAAAGCTCCAGAAATCGCTGTTGAACGAGTTGTATGAAGCAACTGGTCCTGACGTTTAGCCATCAACCATCGCGATTCTTATTTTCATGCCCTTGTTATCCACGAATGGTCTGGTCTCTTATAGATACCGCAGGGGCGCCCGTTTGCCTTAGAGGGGTGTCCCTTTGCACTGTAGGGGCGCCCGTTTGCCTTAGAGGGGCGTCCGTCTACACCGCAGGGGCGCCCGTTTGCCTTAGAGGGGCATCCCTTTGCACCAAAGGGGCGTCCGTCTACACTGTAGGGGCGCCCGTTTGTCTTAGAGGGGCATCCCTCTGAACCGCAGGGGCGCCCGTTTGCCTTAGAGGGGCGCCCGTCTGAACTGCAGGGGCGCCCGTTTACCCACCTTATATCTATGTTGGAGAAGAAACGGAGAGGAAGCGACCAGTTTAGGCTAAGGGAAAGGGCATCTAGCGTTAGACGCTTGATATATTGTCTTCTTAATACATTGTAATGAGTCCTGAGTTTGTGGGCATCTTCCATCTTTTTACCTTACAATTATAGAGATACGTTTAGGCTTTAGGCATGGAACTTGTCAACTCTATATCACCCAATCCCAAAAGCCGTCCTGAACAGGCTCGGCGTGGGCGCCCTGACTGTCTACCTTATACTGCATCTCCAGATTCTTCACGCTAACCCTGGTCTTTTCCGGTACAGACTTGGTGATAAAGGCGTTGCTGCCGATTACAACGCCCGCACCGATAATCGTCGCACCGCCAAATATGGAAGCACCTGAATAAATCGTTACATGATCTTCAATGGTGGGATGGCGTTTAGTTCCTTTAAGCGCCTGACCGCCTCTAGTGGAAAGCCCGCCCAGGGTTACGCCCTGGTATATTTTTACATGGTTGCCGATGATCGTTGTCTCTCCAATGACAATTCCGGTTCCGTGGTCAATAAAGAAATGATGTCCGATTACCGCACCCGGATGAATGTCAATGCCAGTAACGCTATGCGCGTGTTCGGTCATAATGCGGGGAATGAGCGGAACTTCAAGTTCGTATAGTGTGTGAGCTAGACGGTATACCATGATGGCGTATATTCCCGGATAGGACGAGATTATCTCGTCTTTGCTGAATGCCGCAGGGTCCCCGTCAAAGGCAGCGGAAACATCAGCGACAAGGTATTCCCGAATTTCCGGCAATCTTGATAAGAACGCAAAGGCAATATCACTTGCCTGTTCTTGAATAGGCAAATCGCAACTTGCTATTTCCGCCGGAGGCAGTTCCGTGTCGTTAAGGAGCCGCAGTGCCTTAGCCAGTTCAGGGGTGAGATCATGGATAACTTCTTCCAGCAAATCCCCGGCGTAGTATTCTATCAAGTCAGTGGAAAGATGTTTCTTGCCGAAATACCCGGGAAAAATAAGTTTTCGCAGGCGATCAAGAATATCAATGATGACACTCCGATTAAGCTGATGTTCCGCATCAATTTTGATAATTTCCGCGTGATCCCGATAACTCTGTGACAGTATGTCAACCAGATATTTTACTCTTGTATTGGATTCGTGTTGCATGGTTACTCCTTAGTCCATTATTTGTTCTACAGCCACTTGAAACGACAGACCCTTTGATAAGCTCAGGGTCTGATTACGGTCGCTGAACCACCGTTTTAATGGCTACCCTCGTGCTTCGTCCGGCGATAGTAAGCTGCCAGTTTCCCTCGCCGCCTCCTCAATGATTGCCGTTCCGCCTGCCGCTAATACCCCCGCTTTGTCCAGGTGTCCCGCAACCCGATAAGCCGCTCTCCCGCGGCAATGAGGGTCTCATCCTTCTTGGCGAAATGAAAGCGGATCAGGTGGTTTATCGGTTCGTGGAAGAAGCTGGAACCCGGAACTGCCGCGACCTTTACTTCTTTCGCTAGCCATTCGCAGAAACGGATATCGTCGTCGCTGCGAAACTCGCTGATGTCCACCAACACATAGTAGGCTCCCTGGGGACGGGTGTAGCGGAGACCCGCCCGGTCGAGCGCGTCCAGGAAGAGCTTCCGTTTACCAGTGTAGGAGGCTAAAAGTCTGTCGTAGTAAGTCTGCGGAAAATTCAAGGCAGTAACCGCCGCTTCCATGAGGATGGCCGCAGCCCCGACAGTAAGAAAATCGTGGACTTTGCGGATAATATCGGTAGCTTTTTCGTCGGCGATAGTGTAGCCCAGGCGCCAGCCGGTTATGGAGTAGGTCTTGGAAAGGGATGAGCAGCTTATGGTCCGCTCGGCCATGCCCGGCAGGGAGGCAAAGTAGATATGCTGTCCCGGAGAGTCGTCCACCCCGTCGTTGTATACGATATGCTCGTAGACCTCGTCGGTAATAACCCATGCGTCAAATTTTTCCGCCAGTGCCGCGATGTACTCAAGCTCCGTCCGGCTGAACACCTTGCCGCTGGGATTGGAAGGATTGCAAAGGATCAGCGCCTTGGGACGTTCCGCGAATGCCCGGCGCAGAAGGTCCCGATCGAAACCGAAATCAGGCGGGAGGAGAGGTACGTAGATCGGTTGTGCGCCAGAGAGTATGGCGTCGGCACCGTAGTTTTCATAAAATGGAGAAAACACGATAACCTTGTCGCCTGGGTTTGCCACGCTCATCATAGCGGCCATCATTGCCTCAGTGGAGCCGCAGGTAACAGTGATGTTTTTTTCCGGGTCAATGGGTATACCCATGCGAGTTTGCTGCTTTTCTGCCAATGCCCGGCGGAAATTTGGCGCGCCCCAGGTTATAGCGTACTGATGCGGCCCTTTTGTCGCTATTTGGGCCAGGGCGCGGGTAAGCTCCGGCGGGGGATCGAAATCTGGGAAGCCCTGTGAAAGGTTGATGGCCCCGTGTTCCAAGGCGATGCGGGTCATTCGACGTATTACTGATTCGCCGAATTTGGCGGTACGCCGACTTGTTTCAGGCATATTTTTTAACTCCTTTGGTCAAGTTTAGCGGTAATGCTAGTGGCTTGCTTTTTTCGCAAAATAATTCCCCGCCGCCTGTATCAGCGACACCATGAGTATGAGTATAATCACGGTTACGATGGTGATGTCAGTCTGGTAGCGCTGGTACCCATAGCGTATGGCAAAGTCTCCCAGGCCCCCGCCGCCCACCGCACCGGCCATGGCGGTGAGCCCGATAAGGCTTATCAGGGTGATGGTGATCCCCCGGATGATGCCGGGGACGCTTTCTCTAAGGTAGACCCGGAAGATGATCCCCACATTGCCGATACCCATGGAAGAGGCCGCCTCCACTGATCCTGAATCCACCTCAGCCAGAGCGTTTTCCAGTTGGCGGCTGAAGAAGGGAGCGGTTCCGAATATCAGGGGTGGAATGGCACCCTTAACCCCGATAGCGGTTCCGGCTATGGCCCGCGTCAGGGGAATAAGCAGGGCGATAAGGATGATGAAAGGCACGGAACGGAAAAAGTTTATTAGCTTGTCTAGTACAGTCCAGAGCGGAATGTTTTCCATAAGCCCGCCTTTTCTGCTTACCGTCAACACGACCGCGAAAAAAATTCCAAAAACAAACGAAACAATTCCGACAAAAACGATCAAGTAAAGGCTCTGAACAAGGCTCGTCCAGAGTTCAGAAAGCCGTTCCATTACATTCGGCATAAGCATTTTTAGTAGTTCAACCATGTTTTAGTACCTCCACCAGAACACCTTTGCCACGAAACCACTCAATTGTTTGTTCCATGGCATCTTTTTCTCCTTCAAGAATAACAATAAGTCCCCCGATTGGCTTTTCCTGGATAATGTCCAGGTCCCCGAAGATGATGTTCAGCTTTACGTTAAAGTATAGCGAAGCGGTGGAGATCAGCGCGTCCACCGTGTTGGGTCCCGAATAGCTGAATCGGGCAAGTACCTGGTTCGACCCAAGCCGGATAAGGGGCGTATCTTCAGCAAGTAGATCGTTGATCTTGTTCAGATGCGAAGTAGTCGCGATGAAATCCCGGGTGATCTGTTTTTCAGGATTGGAAAAAATGTCGAACACCGAACCCTGCTCCACAATTTTCCCCGATTCCATGACTGCAGCATGACCGCAGATAGACTTTATCACCCGCATCTCGTGAGTGATGATAACAATAGTAATGCCCAGCTTTCTGTTAAGTTCCTTGAGCAGGGCGAGGATGGATTGGGCTGTCTGGGGGTCAAGGGCGCTGGTTGCCTCGTCGCAGAGCAGGATCGAGGGATTCGACGCCAAAGCTCGGGCGATGCCGACCCGCTGTTTCTGACCCCCAGACAGCTGGGAAGGGTAGGCATTGGTTTTGTCCACAAGTCCAACCATGTCAAGCAACTCTGTTACCCGCTCCTCTACTGCCTGACGCAAGGTACGGCCACTGGCGCTCCCATCCGGCTGCCAGTCATGCTTGATGGGAAAGGCGATGTTTCCGGCCACTGTGCGGGAGCGGAAAAGGTTAAAATGCTGGAACACCATGCCGATCTTTTTGCGGGCAAGGCGAAGTTCGTTCCCGGAAAGTTTCATCAGGTCTTCACCGTTTACGATAACCTCGCCCTCATCGGGCCGCTCCAGCAGGTTGATACAGCGCACTAGGGTACTCTTTCCAGCCCCGGAAAAGCCGATAACCCCGAAGATGTCCCCTTCCTTAATAGAAAGATTCACATTCCTTACGGCATGTACCCCTGGCACGAGGCTCTTTGCGGGATTCTTTCCCCGAAATGTTTTGGATATGTTTTTAAGCTCTATCATCATAACCTGTTAGTTTAGTTATACTGCCGTCCGGCTGTAGAGGAAAGGCCGGCTTCACTCTTAGATGAAACCGGCCTTTCGGCGTTTGACGTTCCAACAGATCTACCAAGCTGGCAGGGCAGTTCCTTTAAGGGGCGCTTCATCGGTTATTACCCGGGAAACCTCCGGCGTCTGAAAAGCAGCAACCACTTTTCTGTAGACCGGATTGTCCTTGTCTTTGGTACGGGCGGCTACAAGGTTAATGTAAGGCTTGTCGCCAACCTGATCAA
The DNA here is from genome assembly GCA_031267685.1 of Treponema sp. GTDB lineage: Bacteria > Spirochaetota > Spirochaetia > Treponematales > Breznakiellaceae > JAIRMT01. The sequence goes on along the minus strand of JAIRYV010000019.1, from coordinate 2,659 downwards.
TAGGTTTGATGAATATGGCGTCCTGGGCAGGCACTCCGCCGCCGTCTACCACGAAGTTGGAGTTTACCACCGCCGCCGCTACTACCGGATCGTCAAGAGTGCGCCATGTCTGGGATGCATCAACCTCAACGATTTTGATGTTTTTAGGATTGGATACAATGTCCTGTGGGGTAGGAGTATTACCCTTGGAAGGGTCCAACACGAAGACCCCAGCCGCCTCAAGCACTTTTAGGGCCCGGCCTCCGTTTGTGGCGTCATTCATAATCACCACAGTATCGCCATCTTTAAGTTCATCAAGACTCTTGATCTTCCTGGAGTATACTCCCAGAAAGAAGATAACCGTGTTGCCGATGGCGGTAATTTCGTATTTCTGGTTTTTGATCTCGTTCTGCAAAAACGCGTCGTGCTGAAACGAATTGAGATCAATGTCCCCATCGGCCAACGCACGGTTAGGAACCGCGTAATCGCTGAAATTAACCAGTTCAATCTTGATGTTATCCTTCTCCAGCAGTCGGCCCGCCTCGTTCCACGCGGGCCTTAGTTCCTCGCCCATGAGGCCGACCTTTACCACTGTCTGCCCGCCGCTCTGTTGTGTGCCGCTCTGTTGCGCGCCACTTGCGTAAGCGCCGACGCAGGCCGTGAAAACCGCCAACAGAATAAATACGCTCTTTTTCATAACAAACTCCTTTGTACGGCTCCCGCCGTACACTCGTGATTTTATAAACCGGAATCCTTCATAGCGAATCAATTCCAGCTAAATCGGAAACAACGTTCCCGGTTTTTACCGTAAAACCCTAGCCGAGGGTTTTAACCGCCCAGTTTTTCTACAGTCTCAATCGCTCGGAGGAGACGCTCCCGGTCTATGGGAAAGGGAAGGTAGTGTATTGATTCTGACGGAACAAGACTCGCGTCGATAAAATGCCGCAATTTTTCTTTATCGTCAGGATCAATGCCCATATCCCGTAGGCTGAGGGGCAGATCCAGTTCCCGGAATTTGGGGACTAGCTCAGCAAGGGAACCGTCTTCCATCAAAGCCGCCTGTACGAGTAGGCCGTAGGCCACTTTGACGCCGTGAAGCAAGTGACGGGTCTCACTTAATACGGACATGCCGTTGTGGAGGGCATGGGCAGCCGCAACTCGGGTATACCTTTCCCCCAGACCACCAACAAGACTCCCGCCGATGATGATGGCGTCTACTACCTCGATAAATTCGGGGCTTAGGGTATGGGTTTGCAGGGCGGTTTTTGCGGCCTTTCCCTTTTCCAGCAGCACATCCTTCAGGGTGGCCGATACCTCAAGACCTAGCCGGGCGCTCAGAGGCAGATACTCGTCTCCTGCAGTAAGTATCGAAGCCTCGTACCACTTGGCCAAAGTGTCGGCGATCCCCGCCTTGAGATAGTCGGTGGGGGCCTCAAGAATGATCCGTGGCTCAACCAGTACCGCGTCGACGGCTCGGTTAAAAGTTTCGAAGCCCAGGGCTTTGCCCTCCAGACTGTACCACACCGAAAGGGGAGTGGCCGCAGCGCAAGTGGCCGCTATGGTAGGAATCGCCACAAAGGGAAGATCGAGCTTTACTGACAGGGCCTTTGCCGTATCCAGTACCGAGCCTCCTCCCAGCCCGATGATGAGGCTTGCCCCGTCCGACTCCAGACGGGCGGAGAGGGCATCCACCAGCTCATGGCTACAGTGAGCTGTATTAAACAACCCACCGGTATTGAAGTGCTGGTCCCCACCTCCAAAGAGGAAGCTTCGGGAACCTACCAAGCGACTGACAGCCAGAGGCAGATAGGGCGCGGCCCCCGCTAAAGCCCGCCTTCCGTGTAGCAAAAAGGCTCTTTCCAGGATTTTCCCCGAGTAGAGCCGCTCTAGTTCCTCCAGGGTACCAGGATAAGAATAGTAGTTAGCAGGACCCGGCTGAACTCTAATCGGGTACTGGTTTGTTTTTTTCACTATATTCTCCTCTTAATTTCTAGTATAATCAACGGTAAACTAAATAGCGACAAACTGGTCTACCCTCCAGTGCATGAGAATCAGGTCAAACTTGACGGTACAGATTGAGCAGAAGAAGCGCTGCCCCCGGAAACCACGACTTATACATGAAGCGCTCCCGATACTGGCTGTTGAAGAGACTCGCCACCACGAGTATCGCCAGTACCCCGATAGCAACGATGTTGAACCAGACGGCCCCCCGGCAGAACCTGAGTACAATACGTTGAGGTCACTGGCAACACCGTATGCAGTACCTGGGTAAAAGCAACCGAGGCGAGTGGGAGCAGAGTGCGCCAATCAAAATGGATGGACAGTGCCAAGTCTTTGTCAACGCTCAGGCCCTTTGGCGCGGCGCTTATGCTTAGTTCCGACATAAAAGCTCCTTTGTTTATAATGACCACTAATTTACTAAAATATATCTTATAAAAAATAGAGTGTCAATAAGTTTTAAGGTTTTTTTTAGAAAATTCTTGAACTGCTTACAACGACTAACCCTTCAAGTTCAGAGTCTGGTTGTGGTCGCTGAACCACCGTTTTAATGGCTACTCCTCTGGACTTCACCGAGTTTCCTGTTTGGGCCAAACAGACTTCTCTGTTAGGACTTCACCGAGTTTCCTGTTTGGGCCAAACAGACTTCTCTGTTAGGACTTCACCGAGTTTCCTGTTTGGG